>NZ_JBEZIX010000016.1:0-173630 GCF_040651315.1 Streptomyces sp. NPDC048506 | reverse complement strand
GTGATGTACGAGTGGCCGGTCACCCATCCGACGTCGGCGGTGCACCAGTAGACGTCGGTCTCCGGCTTGAGGTCGAAGACCGCGTGGTGGGTGTACGACACCTGGGTGAGGTAGCCGCCGGTGGTGTGCAGGATGCCCTTGGGCTTACCCGTCGTGCCGGAGGTGTAGAGGATGAACAGCGGGTGCTCGGCGTCGAAGGCCTCCGGCGCGTGCGTCTCGCTCTGCCGCTCGACGAGATCGTGCCACCACACGTCCCGGCCCTCGTGCCAGGCGATGTCCTCCTGGCCGGTGCGGCGCACGACGAGCACGCTGCGGACCTCCTCCGTCCCCGGCCTGGTCAGCGCCTCGTCGACGGCGGGCTTGAGGGCGGAGGGCTTGCCTCGGCGGTAGCCGCCGTCGGCGGTGATCACCACGCGGGCGTCGGCGTCGTTGATGCGGGTCGCCAGCGCGTCCGCGGAGAAGCCGCCGAAGACCACCGAGTGCGGGGCGCCCAGGCGCGCGCAGGCCAGCATCGCGATGACCGTCTCGGGGATCATCGGCATGTAGATGGCGACCCGGTCGCCGGCCTGTACTCCCAGCTCGACCAGCGCGTTGGCGGCCTTGGAGACCTCGCGCTGGAGCTCGGCGTAGGTGATCGCGCGGCTGTCGCCGGGCTCGCCCTCGAAGTGGATCGCGACCCGGTCGCCCAGACCGTTCTCCACGTGCCGGTCGACGCAGTTGTACGCGACGTTGAGCCTGCCGTCGGCGAACCACTTGGCGAAGGGCGCGTCGGACCAGTCGAGGGTCTGGGTCGGTGCGGTCTCCCAGGACAGGCGTCGGGCCTGCTCCGCCCAGAAGCCCAGCCGGTCCGCCGCGGCCTGTTCGTACGCGGCAGCCGTGACGTTGGCATGCGCGGCCAGATCGGAGGGCGGGGCGAACCGCCGCTCCTCCTTGAGCAGGTTGGCCAGGCTTTCGTTGCTCACGACATCTCCCAATCCCAGGGCGTCCGATGTGTCCCAGGCCATAGCTCATCAGCCCGCGGGCGACCCTGACAAGGGCTGTGGAAAAAAATTGGTGTAGACCTATGGCCCGATGGTCCGTTCGGGGGCCGTTGGGAGGTCGCCGTGCAGGTCAGACCGTCACCGGCGCCGCCTCGCCGTGGACCGCGCAGAACCGTCCGGTGGCTTCGTCGAGCACGTACGCCTGGGCCTCGCCGACGTGAAAATACATGCCGTGCAAGGCGAGTGTGCCCTCGGCCACGCGGCGGGCCACGCACCCGTGCGCCCGGAGGTGGTCGAGCTGCTGCCGGACGTTGACGAGCGCCAACCGTTCTTGATCGTCGGTCACCGGCCGCCCGCTCAGCGCGACTTCGCCCCGCCCCAGCCGTCCGATGCGCTGCATCCGCGCCAGGCTCGGCCGCCCGTGACGCAGCCAGCGTGCGAGCGGGGTCGGCTCGGCCTCCTCCCCGGGGGCGGCGGAGTCCAGCAGCGCCCCCATGGCGCCGCACCCCGAATGCCCGCACACCGTGATCGAGCCGACCCGCAGCACGTCCACCGCGTACTCGACCGCCGCGCCCACCGAGTCGCAGGAGGCGTCCGTGCCGGGCGGGGGCATCAGGTTGCCGACGTTGCGCACGGTGAACAGGTCGCCCGGGCCGCTGGAGGTGATCATGCTCGTGACCAGCCGGGAGTCGGCGCAGGTCAGAAAGAGCTGGGTGGGCCGCTGGCCCTCGCGCGCCAGCCGGGCCAGCTCCTCCCGTACGAGCGGAGCGGTATGCCGCTGGAACGCGCTGACGCCGCCCAGCAGTTGGCCGCCGCTGCTCTCCGGGGAGGCGGTGAGCTCCGGGGCGGGCCGGGTGCAGTGGTGATTGCGCCACGGCGTCCACGGCCGGCAGGAGTGCGCGCCGGTCGGCTCGGCGAGCGGCCGGCCGGCGCGGCCGCCGAGGGTCACCCAGCCGCCGTGCGCCCGATGGGCGGCGGTCCAGGACTGCAACGCCTCGTAGGCGGCGTGGTCCATGAAGGAGCCGCACAGTTCGACGACGACCTCGGTGTGCGCCGGAACCAGCGCCAGCGCCCGGGTCAGCCGCGGCACCGCCAGGAACGTCAACTGCCCACTGACGCGCACCCGGTAGCCCTCACCCTCCTGTGTGACCGTGACCCGGGTGTGGGTCAGCCGGCGCAGCGCCAGGAAGGCCGCGACCGCGATGCCCGTCAGCACGCCCTGGAGGACGCCGAGGAGGACGACCCCGCCCAAGGTGGCGGCGTACACCGGGAATTCGCGGTGCCGCTGCACATGCCGGATGTGCGCGAAGCTCACCATCCGCACGCCGACGACCATCACCAGCGCGGCGAGCGCGGCCAGCGGGATCAGCTCCAGCACCGCGGCCAGCAGGCCCGCGCACAGCAGCACCCACACACCGTGCAGCACGGTGGCCCGGCGGGTGGCCGCGCCGGCCCGCACGTTGGCCGAGCCGCGGATCGCACCCCCGGAGACCGGCAGTCCGCCCAGGAGCCCGGAGACGGCGTTGGCCACCCCCTGGCCGGCCAGTTCGCGGTTGAGCCGGGCGCGGCCCGTAGGGGCGCCCGGCCGCTCGGCCGCCAGCCGGTCCACGGCCACTGCCGACAGCAGCGACTCCATGCTGGCGACCAGGGTGACGGTGAGGACCGCGGCCGCGAGAGCCGGAACGGACGCGTCCGGCAGCGCCGGCAGCTCCGGCCTCGTCCAGGACGGCAGCTCGACGCGCGGCACCGAGGATCCCGCGCTCGCGGCCGTCGCGGCGAGCACCGCGGCCAACGGGGCCGGCAGCACCCGCAGCCAGCGGCCGACGCGGCCCGGCAGCCGGCCCCAGCCGGCCAGCACGGCGACGGTGACGGCGCCGATCAGCAGGGCGGTGGTGTGCAGGTGCGCCAGCTGGCCCGGGAGCGCCGCGGCGTTGTCGAGGGCCGAGCTGTCCGGGCTGCCGCCGAGCACCACGTGGAGCTGTCCGATGGCGATGGTGGCGCCGATGCCGGCCAACATGCCGTGCACGATCGCCGGGCTGATGGCCAGCGTCGCGCGGGCCACCCGCAGGGCGCCCAGGGCGAGTTGGGCGAGGCCGGCCAGGACCGTGATGGCGCAGGTGGCGCGCCAGCCGTAGTGCTGGACGAGGCCGGCGGTGACCACCAGGAGGCCGGTGGCCGCACCGCTCACCTGGAGCGGGGTGCCGCCGAGCAGCCCTGCGACGACGCCGCCGACGGCCGCGGAGACCAGGCCGGCCTGGAGCGGGGCGCCGGTGGCCAGGGCGATGCCCAGCGACAGCGGGACGGCGAGCAGGAAGACGACGATCGAGGCCGACAGGTCCCGGCGCCACGAGGCCCAGCCGGCTTTCTGTGCGCGAGGCCCCTCGGGGGGCGTACGTGGCTCCGGAGGGACCTCGGCGCGGTGCGTGGTGCGCGGCGGCTGCGGCAGGGGCTTCTCGATCTGCGACATTCCCGTCTCCTCCGGGGCGACGCGGTCGCGCGGGGCGCGATCGTGGGGCGGCGGTGTGCTGCGGCGGGAGGCGGGCCGACCGGTGGCATCGCGGTGGGTGACGATCCGGTGACCCTCAAGCATCGGTAAATGGATCGTAATGGCAGGTAAAGGTACGGAGAAGTCTTTGAGGCTATTCGCCCCAATCTGTCCATCTATTGGGTGAATGTCATGATTATTGGTTTGTCTTTGAATTACTTCGCTCGGCCCATGAAAACCTCGCCCCCGGCCGTGAAGAGGAGTGGCGAAAGGCCGCTCCCCAGGGAGCGGCGCGGCCCTTTTCCGGCGGCCACGGAGAAGCGCGCGGCGCCGGTGGGGCGGAAGGCCGGAAAGGCCGGTAGGGCCGGAAAGTCCGGGAGCCGGTAAGGGTGGAAAGGGTGGCGGCGGAGGCGGCTCGACGGGGACCGCGTGGCCCGGGGGCGGGGCGTGGGCGCGGGTGCTGCCGCCGCGCCCGCCACCCCGGGCCGCGCGGCGCGGCAGGTCACGCGGGCTGTGGAGCGGCCGCCCCCTCGAAGAGCACGAAAGCGGGGTCCACCTGGGCGGCGAGGTCGACGCCGGTCTTCGCGTTGCCCCAGCTCTCCGCGTTCTTGAGGTGGAAGTGCACCATCTGGCGCGTGTAGCGCTCCCAGTCGCGGCGCCCGTAGGTCGCGTCCGCCGTGTCGTGCAGCGCCTCCAGGGCGCGACGGTTGGCCTGCTCCAGGTAGGCGAAGCGGGTCGGGCGGCCCTTCTCCATGGCGCGCACCCACTCGGAGTGCCCGACCGTCACCAGCAGGTCGTCGCCCACCTCCTCGCGCAGGAACGCCACGTCGTCCGGGCCCTGCACCTTGTTGCCCACGACCCTCAGCGCCACGCCGAAGTCCCGTGCGTACTCCTTGTACTGGCGGTAGACGGCGACGCCCTTACGGGTCGGCTCGGCGACCAGGAAGGTCATGTCGAAGCGGGTGAACATCCCGGAGGCGAAGGAGTCGGAGCCGGCCGTCATGTCGACCACGACGTACTCCTCGCGGCCGTCGACGAGGTGGTTCAGGCACAGTTCGACCGCGCCGACCTTGGAGTGGTAGCAGGCCACGCCCAGATCGGCCTCGGTGAACGGGCCGGTCGCCATCAGCCGCACGTCGGCGCCGTCGAGCCGCACCGTCCGCGCGCAGGCGTCGTAGACGGGGTTGTCCTCGTCGACCCGCAGCAGCCGTGATCCCTCGCCGGGCGGGGTCGTCTTGATCATGGAGGCGGTGGACGGGATCCGCGGGTTGCTGCCGCGCAAGTAGTCCTTGATCAGCGGCAGATGGGCGCCCATCGCGGGCAGTGCGGCGGCCTCCGCCTCGTCGAGGCCGAGGGCGGCCCCCAGGTGCTGGTTGATGTCGGCGTCCACCGCGACGACGGGGACCCGGGCCGCGGCGAGATGCCGGATGAACAGGGAGGACAGGGTGGTCTTGCCGCTACCGCCCTTGCCTACGAAAGCGATCTTCATGTTCACCAAGGGTAATCTTGATATTCCTCTCCGTGAGAGGTTTACGTGAAGAAGACCACTCCTTCGAGGGGTCCGGCCCGGTGGTGCGTAGGGTCATACCCATGGCTGGAATCTCCCGGGGGACGTCCCCCGCACCCTCGAATGCGAGCGTCGATCCGCTTGCGACCCTGGCCTCGCTCCCGGGAGTCGCCGACTCTGTGGACGCCGTGCGCAAGGGCGTCGACCGGGTCTACGGCCACCGGATCATGCGGCGCCGCAGCAACGAGGTCAGCTCGGAGGCGGCGCTGCGCGGAGCACGCGGTTCCGCGGCGCTGTCCGGGGCCGATTGGGCACTCGAAGAGGTCAGGCGCCGCACCGACTTCGGCGTCGAGGGGGAGCCCCGGACGGTCGGCGCGGCGCTGCGGCTGACCGCCGAGGCCGGGCAGCTGCTGAGCGTATGGCGGCAGTCGCCGCTGCGGGTGCTGGCGCGGCTCCACCTCGTGGCGGCCGGCGGAGCGGCGGCGGACGACACCGTGGGGCGCCCCCGACTGCCCGGTGAGCCGGTGGACGAACCGCTCGTCGAGCTGGCGCTGCCGGACGCCGACGAGGTCGCCGGCCGGCTGGACGGCCTGTCGCGGCTGCTGCTCGCCGGCACCGAGGCGCCGGCCCCGGTGGTCGCGGCGGTGGTGCACGGCGAACTCCTCGCGCTGCGACCGTTCGCGTCGCACAACGGGCTGGTCGCCCGGGCGGCGGAGCGGATCGTGCTGGTCGGCAGCGGACTGGACCCGAAGTCGATCTGCCCGGCCGAGGTCGGACACGCCGAGCTGGGGCGCGCGGCCTACCTCGCAGCCCTGGAGGGCTACGTCTCGGGCACCCCGGAGGGCGTCGCGGCGTGGATCGCGCACTGCGGGCGCGCGGTGGAACTCGGCGTACGCGAGAGCACCGCGGTCTGCGAGGCGCTGCAGCGCGGTGCGGCATAAGGGACGCATAAGCGAAGGCCCGGTGAACCTTCGGGGCGCTGCTCGGAAATTCCGGAAGCATTGCTTCATTCGCCCCTGAACAGGGTTGCGGCGGTACCAATCGGTGGTACCGCCGCTGGCATGTCTGCCGGGTTACCAGGCGTGCACGAAATTTGCCCATCAGGTCGGAATCTTCGTCCGGTTACCTGGTGCGGCTGGCCCGTAATCGACGGGTCGGCGTCGCGTGGGTGCCTGACATTCATGCATCGGTCCGTGGGCCACTTGCTGCGTTAAAGGTGTTCCTCTCGGATGTCCTTGGTCTCGCGGGCCGTTAAGTCCTTTGTACTACTCGTGCCGGGGAAGGGGAACCCCAGGCCGCAGATCTTTACGTTTGGCTTCAAACGCGGGCATTACGGACGGTATCGGTCTGACGGCCAATACGACCGAGGCGCAACTTCGTGGTTTTCCGGCGGCTCGCGTACCAGACCAGCGTCGCGGTGGCCATCGCCGCGCCCACCGCCACCATGGCGGCCAGTGCCGGCCGCGAGGGCAGTGCGGGCAGCCGCTGCTTGAGCGGGACCGGCCGGTTGAAGGAGAGAATCGGCCAACCCCGCGCGATCGCCTCGCGGCGCAGCGCCCGGTCCGGATTGACCGCACAGGGGTATCCGACCGCCGAAAGCATCGGGACGTCGGTCGCCGAATCGCTATACGCGTAACAACGTTCAAGGTCGTAGCCCTCGGACGCGGCGAGCTCCCGTACGGCCTCCGCCTTGGTCGGGCCGTACGCGTAATACTCCACCTCTCCGGTGAAGCGGCCGTCCGCTCCGACGACCATACGGGTGGCCACCACACGGTCGGCGCCCAGGAGTTCACCGATCGGCTCGACGACCTCGGCGCCGGAAGTGGAGACGATGACGACATCCCGCCCGGCGGCGTGATGTTCCTCGATGAGCGAGGCCGCTTCGTCGTAAATGATCGGGTCGATCAGATCGTGCAGAGTCTCGGCGACGATCTCCCGCACCTGGGCCACGTCCCAGCCGCGGCACAGTGAGGACAGATATTCACGCATCCGCTCCATCTGATCGTGGTCGGCGCCGCCCGCAAGGAACACGAACTGTGCATACGCAGTGCGCAGTACGGCCCGCCGATTGATCAGGCCGCCTTGGTAGAACGACTTGCTGAAGGTCAGCGTGCTCGACTTTGCAATGACAGTCTTGTCCAAGTCGAAGAACGCAGCGGTACGGGGAGTCGAGTGAGGCACGGAGTGGTTTTCCACGGTGCGAGCATAGGCGCCCACCATTCGGCGTAAGGTGTGGCGCGTGGGTTTGCCTGAGAAGGCTCTCGGGTACACCATGGAAGTCACGGATCGTTCGCGACCGTGCTAACCCGGTCCGGCTCCTCCCCCCCCCCGAGTCGGCCGTGGGGACGACCCCCGCTCTCCCCCCCGGCGGGGGTCGTCGCATGTCCGGGCCCCTTTCCTGCCGTCGGACACCGATCCATCCCTCTGTGCGACGCTGCAGCCCCTCCGCGCGCGGCGCCACACCCCCGTTACGCATCGTAGTCAACATGCTGCTCTGGGGAACCCCTGCCCCAGTCGCCCCGAAGCCCGGTGTACGAGCCCTTCACGAGCCCCGCACGAGCACCCTCTTCAGCCCCAGAAGTGGCCGCCCGTCGCTGGAATAGGTGATGGGGATATTCACAGGCGCGGAGTTGTCCACAGATTCGAAGCAAGATCCACTCGGTTTTCCCGATCGCTGCATCGTGAAAGTCCGCGAGTTCGCGGATGTGTGAGTTGCGTAGCGACAGGGGGACGGAACGTGCCTGGGACCACAGCATCGGAACGACCGGCCGACAGCGGCGAGGAGCGCCGCGGGCCACTGATCATCACCGAGGACGAGCGCCTGCTCGACGACCTGCTGCGGCTGTGTGCCGCGGCCAATGCCCTGCCCCAAGTGGCACACGGCCTGCCGGCCCGCCAGGGCGCCTGGGAATCGGCACCCCTCGTGATCGTCGGCGACGACTGCGCGCACCGCCTGCACGGCGTCCTGCGCCGGCCGGGCGTCATCCTCATCGGGCCGGACACCGGCGACCGGGAGCCCTGGCGCCAGGCCGTCGCCATCGGGGCCGAGCGGGTCCTCGCCCTCCCCGACGGCGAGCGCTGGCTGGTCGACCGGATCGCCGACGCGGCCGAGGGCATCGGACCGCCGGCCCTGACAGTCGGCGTCATCGGTGGCCGCGGCGGCGCGGGAGCGAGCACCCTGGCCGGCGCGCTGGCCGTCACCGCCGCCCGCACGGGCCGGCGCACCCTGCTCGTCGACGCGGATCCCCTGGGCGGCGGCCTGGACGTCCTGCTGGGCGGCGAAAAGGAGAAGGGGCTCCGCTGGCCGGCCTTCACCGAATCGCGCGGCCGGGTGGCCGGCGCGGCCCTGGAGGAAGCCCTGCCCCGGCTGCACGCCCTACGGGTGCTCAGCTGGGACCGGGGCCCCGACGTCGCCATCCCGCCGCCCGCCATGCGCGCGGTCATGGCGGCGGCCCGCCGGCGCGGCGGCGTCGTGGTGGTGGACCTGCCCCGCCGGGTCGACGAGGCGACGGCGGAGGCGCTGGCCCAGGTGGACATGGGCCTCCTGCTCGTCCCCACGGAACTGCGCGCGGTCGCCGCGGCCCAACGGGTGGCCGTCGGCGTACGACAGCAGCTCACCGATCTCCGCGTCGTGGCCCGCGCCAGTCCCGAACGGCATGGCCACGGCCTGCCACCCGCCGATGTCGCTCGCCTCATGGACCTTCCCCTGGCCGGCGAACTGCCCTGGGAGACCGGCCTGTTGGTGGACCTGGCGCGCGGTGTTCCGCCGGGAGCGCAGGTGCGGGGGCCGCTGGCGCGGTTCTGCGCCGGGTTCTGGGAACGCGTCGGGGCGAACGAGGGCAGAGCGGCAGGGGAGCGGCCCGTTCCCGCCCCGGAGTCCGATGCGCGACGGGCTGCCGAGCCGGGGCCGCGGGCTGCCCGCCCGGGGCGGTCGGAAACGGCCGGACCCGATACGGCGTCCGGTGCGGCTGCCGGCGCCCGGGCGGCGGACCGGGACGGGGGTCGGCCATGACGCCGGGGCCGGGGCAGGACCTGCTGGACGCGGTGCGCCGGCGACTGGCCGAGGCGGGGGCGGATCCGACGCCGGCGCGGGTGGCGGTGGCGCTGCGCGAGGAGGGCCGGCTCCTGGGGGACGCCGAAGTGCTGGGCGTGGTGGCCGCGTTGCGGTCGGAGATGGTGGGCAGCGGGCCGCTGGAGCCGCTGCTGGCCGCCCCCGAGGTGACGGATGTGCTCGTCACCGCCCCGGACGAGGTGTGGGTCGACCGCGGCGCAGGGCCGGAGCGTACGGACGTCCGCTTCCGGGATGCGGCCGAGGTGCGCAGACTCGCCCAGCGGCTCGCGGCGGTGGCCGGCCGGCGGCTGGACGACGCCCGGCCCTGGGTGGACGCCCGACTCCCGGACGGCACCCGGCTGCACGCCGTACTGCCCCCGGTGGCGGTAGCCGGCACCTGCCTGTCCTTACGGGTGCTGCGGCCGCGCGCCTTCGGCCTTGCCGAGCTGGTGGTGGCGGGGACGGTCCCACCGGGCGGCGACCGGCTGCTCAGGGCCGTGCTGGCGGCCCGACTGTCGTTCCTGATCAGCGGGGGTACGGGCGCCGGCAAGACCACCCTCCTCGGCACCCTGCTCGGCCTGGTCGACCCGACCGAGCGGATCGTGCTGGCCGAGGACTCGTCGGAGCTGCGGCCGGACCACCCCCATGTGGTGCGGCTGGAGACCCGCCCCGCCAACCAGGAGGGCATCGGCCGGGTGACGCTACGGGACCTCGTACGGCAGGCGCTGCGGATGCGCCCCGACCGGCTGGTGGTCGGCGAGGTGCGCGGCCCCGAGGTCACGGACCTGCTGGCCGCGCTCAATACGGGCCATGAGGGCGGCTGCGGCACGGTCCACGCCAACGCCGCCTGCGATGTCCCCGCCCGCCTGGAGGCGCTCGGGTCGGCGGCGGGCCTGGACCGTGCCGCGCTGCACAGTCAGCTGGCGGCCGCGCTCTCGGTGGTGCTGCACGTCGTACGCGACCGGGCCGGCCGCCGCCGGATCGCCGAACTCCACGTCCTGGAGCGGGACCGGGACGGCTTCGTGGTGACCGTACCCGCCGCGATCTGGAGCCCGTCCGGCTTCCAAGAGGCCCGCGGCTGGGGGCGGTTGATGCGACTGTGCGAGCGGGGCGGGGGTGGGCTCCGGTGAGCGGCGCCGAGGCGGCGCTGTCGGCCGCGGCGCTCTCCGCGGGGGCCGCGGTCCGGCTGGCGGCCGGCGGTCGGGGCGACGTACGGCGGCGGGCCGCCGCGCTCCTCGGGGACCCCGGGGCGGGCCCACCGGCGGGGTGGCGGGCGTGGCTGCCGGGCGAGGGCGCGCGGACGCGGTGCACGCGGCCGGCGGCCGAGGAGGGAGCGGTACGGCGGCCGTGCCCCGGCCGGCCGGGGCACGTCGGAAGGGAGGTCTGGTGCCTGCCGGTGGGGCTGGCGCTGGGGTGGCTGAGCGGGTCCGTGCTGCCGGTGCTCGCCGCACCGGTGGCCGGGTACCTCGCCCGGCGGTGGCGGGCCGCCCGGACGGCGGAGCGGACCCGGGAGCGGCGGATCGCGGAGGTGATCGGGCTCTGCGCGGCGGTCGCGGGCGAGCTGCGGGCCGGGCGACAGCCGGACCAGGCCCTGCTCGCCACGGGGGCACCGGGCCTCGGAACGGCGAGCCCGGCACTGCTGGCGGCCGCGCGCTACGGCGGGGACGTACCCCAGGCGCTGCGTGCCGCAGCGCGGCTCCCCGGGGCCGAGGGCCTGACCGGTGTGGCGGCGTGTTGGCAGGTGGCGGTGGAGGGCGGCGCCGGACTCGCCGCCGGACTGGAGCGGATCGCGGCCGGGCTCCGCGCCGGACGGGACCAACGCGACGACCTGCGGGCCCAGTTGGCGGGCCCCCGGGCCACCGCGCTGATGCTCGCACTGCTCCCGGTGGGCGGACTCCTGATGGGCGGTGCACTGGGTGCCGACCCGCTGCGGGTACTGCTGCACACTCCGGCCGGCTGGGCCTGCCTGGTGGCCGGCGGGCTCCTGGAGTGGGCCGGGGTGGCCTGGACGGCCCGGATCGTCGCCGCCGCGGAGCGCGCCGAGGACGGGGGAGCGTCATGAGCGCGGACGTTGTCCACAGGCTGGGGATGACGATCGCGGCCTTGCTGGCAGTGGTGTGCGCCCTGGCGCTGGTACGGGAGGCGCACCGCGAGCGGGCCGTACGGCGGCGGCTGCCGGCGGTGTGCGGAGCCGGAGCGGACCCGCACGAAGGGCGAGGCGCCACCCGGTTCAGACCCAGAGGTATCCGAGGGCGCGGACTACGGACCGAGTCGACGAACGGCACACAAGGAGCCACCGCCGGGCAACGGGTCACCGACGGCAAGGACGGCCGCGGACCACGGGCGTGGACCCGGCCCCTGGGGGCGGCCTGTTGCGTGACCATCCTCGTCGGTGGGGTGCCCGGTGCCATCGCAGGACTCGCCGCGGGCTGCGCCGCATACCACTGGCTGGGGCGCCAACGGGGCGCGGAGGCAGCGCGGTTGGCGGCCGAGCGGATACGCAGGGACCTGGCGCCGGCCGGCGATCTGCTGGCGGCGTGCCTTGCCGCGGGGGCCGGCCCACGGGAGGCGGCCGAGGCGGTGGGCCGCACACTCGACGGCCCGGTCGCCGAACGGCTGCGCCAGGTGGCGGCCGAGCTGCGGCTGGGCGGCGACCCGGCCGTCGTATGGCCCCGGCTGGCCGCCCTCCCCGGAGCCGAGGGGCTGGCCCGCTGCCTGGAGCGCGCCGGGACGGCCGGGGTGCCGGCCGTCGAGCCGGTGTCCCGGATCGCCGCCGAGCTGCGCGCGGAGCAGGCCAGAGCAGTGACCGCACGGGCCCGGCGAGCCGGGGTGTTGGTCACCTTGCCGCTCGCGACCTGCTTTCTGCCGGCGTTCCTGGTGCTCGGGGTGGCGCCGGTCCTGATCGGCCTGGCAGGCGCCCTGCTGGGGCGCAACTGACCGAGAAGCAACTGACCGAGAAGTAACTGATCCGCGGATGACGCGAGTTCAAGGCCGGCGAAGGGGCCGGTGGAACGGGAGGACGGAATGTACACACGGTGGCGACGCTGCTGGACGAGGCTGCGCCGTGCGTCGGCCGACGACCGGGGAATGGCCACGGCCGAGTACGCCATGGGAACGCTCGCCGCGTGCGCCCTGGCGGTGGTGCTCTACAAGGTCGTGACGAGCCCGGCGGTCAAGGCGATGCTCCAGTCGCTGCTTGAGAGGGGGCTCCATGCCCCGTTCTGACGGCAGGTGCAGAAGCGACAGGGGCAGGGGCAGGGGCAGGGGCAGGGACGGGGACAGGGACGGGCCCATGGGCGCACGGGCCCGCGGCGCCCCACGAACCGCGCGCGACGCCGGATTCGTGACGGCGGAGGCGGCCATGGCCATCCCCGTCCTGCTGGCGGTCGTGGCAGCCCTCGTCTGGGGGCTGATCGCCGCCTGCGCCCGCATCCAGTGCGTGGACGCGGCGCGGGCCGGGGCGCGGGCGGCGGCACGTTCGGAACCCGGGACGGCGGTGATCGCGGCGGCGCGCGGCGCGGCTCCACGGGGCGCACGGGTCGCGCTGACCCGGGAGGGCGAGCTGGTGCGGGTACGGGTCCAGGCCGAGCTGCCCGGCGTGGGAGGGCTCACGCTGCGCATCGGAGGGGAGGCGGTGGCTCTTGCGGAGGAAACGGTGCAGGGATGACGGCACGGCGACGCTCTGCACGGTCTTCGCCGCCGCGGCGCTGTGCACGGTCTTCCTGGCCCTGGCCGCCGTGGGGCAGGCCGTCACCGCGCGCCACCGGGCAGGCGGTGCCGCCGACCTCGCCGCGCTGGCCGCGGCGGACCACGCCGTGCAGGGCCGGGACCACGCGTGCGCGATGGCCCGCCGGGTCGCTGCGGCCCAGCACACGCGCCTGGTGCGGTGCGCAGTGACCGGGGCGGTCGCCGATGTGTCGGTCGAGGCGGGTGGGCGCCCCTTCGTCTCACGGGTCAGGGCGCGGGCGGGGCCACCCGGCACCGTACGGCCGGGCACCGGGCCACCAAGCCCACTACCCGCCCTGCGGCGCTTCCTCCGGGGTCCCGGCTTCCCCGGGAGCCCCTCGGAGGAGCTCCGCCAGCAACCGTATGGCGCCCCGCTTGTGCAGCGGATCGTTGCCGTTGCCGCACTTGGGGGACTGGATGCAGGAGGGACAGCCGGCCTCGCACTCACAGGAGGCGATGGCGTCGCGGGTGGCGGTGAGCCAGTCGGCGGCCGTGTGGAAGGCGCGCTCGGCGAAGCCCGCGCCGCCCGGGTGCCCGTCGTAGACGAACACGGTCGGCAGCAGCGTGTCCGGATGGAGCGGGACGGAGACACCCCCGATGTCCCAGCGGTCGCAGGTGGCGAAGAGCGGCAGCATGCCGATGGAGGCGTGCTCCGCGGCGTGCAGGGCGCCGCCCAGCTGCTGGGGATTGACCCGGGCGGCGTCGAGCTGGTCCTCGGTGACCGTCCACCACACCGCGCGGGTGCGCAGCGTACGGGGCGGCAGATCGAGCTTGGTCTCGCCCAGGACTTCGCCGGTGATGAGCTTGCGACGCAGGAAGGAGACCACCTGATTGGTGACCTCGACGGAGCCGAAACAGAGCCTGGCGTCGCCCCAGGGGATCTCGGTGTCGGTCTCCAGGATGGCAATGGCCGTGGTGTCACGAGCGGTCGTGGAGTACGGCGGGCTGGCCTCTTCGACGAGCGCGACGTCGTCCTCCAGATCGAGGCGCTGGACGACGTAGGTACGGCCCTGGTGGAGGTGGACCGCACCGTCGTGAACGGTGGTGTGCGCGGCGGCGGCGTCCACCGTGCCCAGCAGCCGCCCGGTGCCGGCCTCCACGACCTGCACGGGGGAGCCGCCCTGGCCGCGGATGTCGGTGAGGTCGGCGGCCCGTTCGCGCCGCGTCCAGTGCCAGGCGGTGGCTCGCCGGCGCAGCAGGCCGGCGGCCTCCAGCTGCGGCATCAGACCGGCGCTCGCCGGCCCGAAGAGAGGGAAGTCGACATCGGTGAGCGGGAGTTCGGAGGCGGCCGCGCACAGGTGCGGAGCGAGCACGTAGGGGTTGTCGGGGTCGAGGACCGTCGACTCGACGGGCTGGTCGAAGAGCGCCTCGGGGTGGTGGACGAGATAGGTGTCCAGCGGGTCGTCGCGGGCCACGAGCACAGCGAGCGCACCCTGCCCGGAGCGGCCCGCACGGCCGGCCTGCTGCCACAGCGACGCGCGGGTCCCTGGATAGCCCGCGATGACCACGGCGTCGAGACCGGAGACGTCCACGCCCAGTTCCAGCGCCGTGGTGGCGGCCAGGCCGAGGAGATCACCGTTGTGCAGGGCGCGTTCCAGGGCGCGGCGTTCCTCCGGGAGGTAACCGCCCCGGTACGCGGCGATCCGGCCGGGGAGCGAACGGTCGACTTCCGCCAGCCGCTCCTGCGCGATCAGGGCGATCAGCTCGGCGCCGCGCCGGGAACGGACGAAGGTGACGGTGCGGACGCCCTGGACGGCGAGGTCGGTGAGCAGATCGGCGCTCTCGGCGGTGGCGGTACGGCGGACCGGGGCGCCCTGCTCGCCGTGGAGTTCGGTGAGCGGCGGCTCCCACAGCGCGAAGACCAACTCGCCGCGCGGCGAGGTGTCCTCCGTGATCTCCGTCACGGGCAGGCCGATCAGCCGGGTTGCGGCTCGGGCCGGCTCGGCGGCCGTGGCGGAGGCCAGCAGAAACACCGGCTCGGAGCCGTACCGCGCGCAGATCCGGCGCAACCGGCGGACGACCTGGGCGACGTGGGAGCCGAAGACCCCGCGGTAGGTGTGGCATTCGTCGATCACGACGTAGCGCAACGCCCGCAGGAAGGAGGACCAGCGGGGGTGCGACGGCAGGATGCCGCGGTGCAGCATGTCCGGGTTGGTCAGCACGTAGTTGGCGTACTGGCGGACCCACTCGCGCTCCTCGACGGGCGTGTCACCGTCGTAGACCGCGGGCCGGACGGCCGTGCCCAGCGGGGCGGCCAGCTCGCGTACGGCGCGCCGCTGGTCGGCCGCCAGAGCCTTCGTGGGGGCCAGGTACAGGGCCGTGGCCCCCCTGCCGTTGGGCGCCTCGGAGCCGTCCAGGAGCGTGGAGAGGACCGGCGCGAGGTACGCCAGGGACTTGCCCGAGGCGGTGCCGGTGGCGACGACGACCGACTCGCCGCGCAGCGCGTGTTCGGACGTCCGTGCCTGGTGGGCCCAGGGACGATCGATTCCGGCCGAACGGATGGCGTCGATCACTTCCGGCCGGATCCGTTCCGGCCAGGCGGCATGGCTGCCGATGCGCGGGGGCAAGTGCTCCGTATGAGTGATGCGCGCAGCGCGGGTCGCGCCCCGGGCGAGACGTTCGAGAATCATGCCTGGGGTAGGACGCGCGCCCGCATCCGGCGGGAGTCGATTGGAGGCCATCGGCACCGAGTGTGTCACCGGAGTGACGGACAATGCTTAAAGGGCGTCGTGCACGCCTGCTGGTAAGTGATTGAATGCCATCGCGGCTGCCAGATCCGCCCCTACCTTCGGTGGGGAGGCCCCAGGGGGGCGACCGCTCGATAGCAAGGTGCTGGAGGATCCGTGGACCTGTCCCTGTCGACCCGGACCGTTGGCGACCGTACGGTCGTCGAGGTCGGTGGCGAGATTGATGTATACACCGCGCCCAAGCTGCGGGAGCAGCTGGTCGAGCTTGTGAACGACGGAAGCTACCACCTCGTGGTGGACATGGAACGTGTCGACTTCCTGGACTCCACTGGGCTCGGCGTGCTGGTCGGCGGGCTCAAGCGGGTGCGTGCCCACGAGGGCTCGCTGCGCCTGGTCTGCAACCAGGAGCGCATTCTCAAGATCTTCCGTATCACCGGTCTGACCAAGGTGTTCCCGATTCACACCTCGGTCGACGAAGCCGTCGCAGCCACTGACTGACGGCTTTACCGGTCCCCCGCGCCGGCCGGCGCGGGGGAGGAAGTAGTGGGGGGTCCCGGACCGACGTCCGGCCCCCTGCGTCGCACGCCCGCATATCGAGGGGGATGGCATGGCCACCGTCGAACTTCGCTTCAGCGCCCTTCCCGAGCACGTCCGCACCGCGCGCCTGGTGGCGGCCGCCGTGGCACGGCGCGCAGGGGTGGACGAGGCCGTGCTGGACGAGGTACGGCTCGCCGTCGGTGAGGCCTGTAGCCGGGCCGTAGGGCTGCACGAGAGCCATGACATCTCGGACCCGGTGCGGGTCCTGCTGATCGAGGACGAGAAGAAGTTCTCGATCGAGGTGGGAGACGGGGTGACCGGCAGCTCCGGTACGCCCGGCGCGCGTGGCGCCGGCGAGGCCGAGGGCGTCGCGGAGGGCGATGCCGAGGGCGAGGACGAGATGGGCCTCGCGGTCATCAGCGGCCTGGTCGACGACGTCGAGGTGACCTCCGGCGAGGCGGGCGGAATGATCCGTATGAGCTGGCCGACGACGACGGCCGCGGTCCTGCCCTAGACAGTCGGGGTCCCGCCCTGGTCGGCTGGGGTCGGCCCTGTACGGCTGCGTTTCTTCCCTGGTCGGCGGCTGTGTTGCGCTGCGCCAGGGGATGGCAGCCCTCCCTAGGGGGTGGGCGAACAGATCCCGTAGGGGACACCAAGCCCCCCTGCGGGGCCACAACGTGGCCGGCCCAGTGGCTATTCCCGAGTAGTCCGGATGATCCGGCGTATGGCCCTCCACACAGGCGCGCCGAGCGAGCCCGATCGCCAGGCAACGCGGGCCCGACCACCTGGGCCACGCGAATGGCCCGTGGAGCGCCTTCGCTGGGCTTGTGGCGGCGCGCTGGTGATCTGGTGACGAAGCGGTGGCTCCAGGCGAGCCAGCAGGCTCCAGAGCCCCAGGGGAGACGAGAGCGGCGCGCTACGCGCTCGTGCCCCCACAGCCGCGCCCGGGCGCTCATGCCCTCATGCCCCACGCAGCCGCGCCCACGCCTTCGTACCCCCACACGGCCGTGCCCACCCGCTCGCGGACCCAGGAGTCCGAGTACGGGTACGGGTACAAGTGCGAGTGCAAGTGCAAGTGCGAGCACAAGCCCTACGCGTTCGTGGCCGCTGACTGCGGGCACCACCACCCGTTCGCAGGCCATGGGCGCGTGTCCCGTGCGTGCGTTGCGTGCCCCGTGGGATGCGTGCCATGCGCGCCGGTGTGTGGGGTCCGATTCGGGGCCCGAGCATTGCGATCCGGACTCGATCTGACGGCACATCATGGCGGGTGGGAGAGCGGTCGGAGTGGGGCGGACCACCCGTTCGGTCGTAGGTGGGCAGCTCAATTCCCTCCGGCGTCACCCGCGCCACAACGGGTGCGTGCCCCGGGGGCGCGCCGTTGAGCAGCGGCGATCAATGGGCAGGTAATTGACGATCAGTACGACAGGTAGATCATCGGGGCGCGGTCAGCGAATTCTGCACTTTCCTTCGTCCGGGCGAATTCCGTGCGGCGTCAGCCTTTTGATCTTCGCCGCTATCGGCGAATTCCCTTTGACGCGCCCTGTTTTGATCAACGGCGGCTCCCTACAATCCCGTCCACATCTTGCTCAGGACGCCTGAGCGTGCTTCCGCGCGCCCATGTGCCAAACGTCAAGGAGGACGAATGGCGGGGCCTTACACCCCTCAGTTGCTTGACACCCCCTCTTTTCTGGCCGGGCCCACGCTGACGGCGGGCAACCGCAGCATCGTGCTGGTGATCGCCGTGGTGGCCCTGGCGGCGCTGGCTGTCGCGGCGGTGCTGGTCCGCCAAGTGCTCGCGGCCGGTGAGGGAACCGACAGTATGAAGAAGATCGCGGCGGCCGTGCAGGAGGGCGCAAATGCCTACCTGGCCCGGCAGCTGCGGACCC
This sequence comes from Streptomyces sp. NPDC048506, assembly GCF_040651315.1. Classification (NCBI taxonomy): domain Bacteria; kingdom Bacillati; phylum Actinomycetota; class Actinomycetes; order Kitasatosporales; family Streptomycetaceae; genus Streptomyces; species Streptomyces sp. NPDC048506. Next base: position 155,771 of record NZ_JBEZIX010000016.1, on the reverse strand, counting down.
TCGGCGTATTCGCCGTCGTGGTGTTCTTCCTGCTCATGCTGCTGCCCGCGGACAATTGGACGCAGCGTGCCGGACGCAGCGCCTTCTTCTTGATCGGCGCCGGATTCTCGGCGGCCACCGGCTATATCGGCATGTGGCTCGCGGTGCGCAGCAATGTGCGTGTCGCGGCGGCCGCCCGAGAGGCCACCCCGGCCGAGGGAGAGAGCCGGCAAAAGGATCTTACGGCGGTCTCCCACAAGGCGATGAAGATCGCATTCCGTACCGGCGGCGTGGTCGGCATGTTCACCGTGGGTCTCGGCCTGCTCGGCGCGTCCTGCGTGGTGCTGGTGTACGCGGTCGACGCACCCAAGGTGCTGGAGGGATTCGGCCTCGGCGCCGCGCTGATCGCGATGTTCATGAGGGTCGGCGGCGGCATCTTCACCAAGGCCGCGGACGTCGGCGCCGACCTCGTCGGCAAGGTCGAGCAGGGCATCCCCGAGGACGACCCGCGCAACGCGGCGACCATCGCGGACAACGTCGGCGACAACGTCGGCGACTGCGCCGGTATGGCGGCCGACCTCTTCGAGTCGTACGCGGTGACCCTGGTCGCGGCCCTCATCCTGGGCACCGCGGCGTTCGGCAACGCCGGCCTCGCCTTCCCGCTGCTGGTTCCGGCCATCGGTGTGCTCACCGCGATGATCGGCATCTTCGTCGTGGCGCCCCGGCGCAGCGACCGCAGCGGCATGACGGCCATCAACCGCGGTTTCTTCATCTCCGCGGGCATCTCGCTGGTCCTGGTGGCCGCCGCGGTGTTCACCTACCTGCCGTCCAGCTACCGCGACCTGACCGGCGTCACCGACACCGCCGTCCTGGGCCACAGCGGCGACCCGCGGATGCTGGCGCTGGTGGCGGTGGCCATCGGCATCGTGCTCGCCGCGCTGATCCAGCAGCTGACCGGCTACTTCACCGAGACCAACCGGCGGCCCGTGCGGGACATCGGCAAGACCTCGCTGACCGGCCCGGCCACCGTCGTCCTCTCCGGCATCTCGCTCGGCCTGGAGTCGGCCGTCTACTCGGCGGTTCTGATCGGCCTGGCCGTCTACGGGGCGTTCCTGCTGGGCGGTGCCTCCATCATGCTGGCGCTGTTCGCGGTGGCGCTCGCCGGCACCGGGCTGCTGACCACCGTCGGCGTGATCGTAGCGATGGACACCTTCGGCCCGGTCTCCGACAACGCGCAGGGCATCGCCGAGATGTCCGGCGACGTCACCGGTGACGGCGCGCAGGTCCTGACCGACCTGGACGCCGTCGGCAACACCACCAAGGCCATCACCAAGGGCATCGCCATCGCCACCGCCGTACTGGCCGCGTCCGCGCTCTTCGGCTCGTACCGGGACGCGATCGCCACAGCCGTGCACAAGGTCGGCAGCGCCGCCAGTGGCATGGGCCTCAGCCTGGACATCTCGCAGCCCAACAACCTGGTCGGGCTGGTCCTCGGCGCCTCGGTCGTCTTCCTGTTCTCCGGGCTGGCGATCAACGCGGTGTCGCGGTCGGCGGGCGCGGTGGTCTTCGAGGTGCGACGGCAGTTCCGGGAGAAGCCCGGGATCATGGACTACTCCGAGAAGCCGGAGTACGGGCGGGTCGTCGACATCTGCACCAAGGACGCGCTGCGTGAACTGGCCACGCCAGGGCTGCTGGCGGTGCTCACCCCCATCGCGGTCGGCTTCCTGCTCGGCGTCGGCGCGCTCGGCTCGTTCCTGGCCGGCGCGATCGGCACCGGCACACTGATGGCCGTCTTCCTCGCCAACTCCGGTGGCGCGTGGGACAACGCCAAGAAGCTGGTCGAGGACGGTCACCACGGCGGCAAGGGCAGCGAGGCGCACGCCGCGACCGTCATCGGTGACACCGTCGGCGACCCGTTCAAGGACACCGCCGGCCCCGCGATCAACCCGCTGCTGAAGGTCATGAACCTGGTGGCCCTTCTGATCGCGCCCGCCGTGGTCAAGTTCTCCTACGGCGACGACAAGAACATCGGCATCCGGATCGCGGCCGCCGCGCTGGCACTCGTCGTCATCGTCGGCGCGGTGTACGCCTCCAAGCGGCGCGGAATCGCCGTGGGTGACGAAGACAACTCGGAAGACACCGAGGGCGTCGCCAAGTCGGCCGAGACGGCGGTGGCGTCCTAGTCGGACCGGACGGCCGGAAGGGCTCGCGGACCGCTCAACTGGGCGGGTGGACGGCGTTTTTCAGGGACGCCGTCCACCCGCCTGATGTGTGTCGGGGCGGCAGTGCGCTCTCCGGCCCGCGCTTGGTGCAAATGGCTGCAATGAGGGGCGGAGGCCATGCCCGACCCATGGGCCAGGCCCTTTGGACGTGTATGTTCCGGGGCCGAGAACCATGGAAGGGACCAATCCGGTGAACAAGAAGCTTGTGGCTGCACTGTCCGGCGGTGCCGCACTGGTGCTCGCGCTGACCGGTTGCAGCGAGGACAACAGCAAGAAGCTCAACGACTGGGCGAAGACGTTCTGCGACCCTGCGCAGGCGCAGTTCAAGAAGATCCAGGACGCCAACGCCGCCATGCAGACCGCGGACAGCGGCAACACGGACTCCAAGAAGGTCCAGCAGACGGATTCGGCGGCCTTCCAGAAGATCTCCAACGCCTACGCCGCGCTGGCCAAGGCTCTCGACCAGGCCGGGCCGCCGCCCACCGACGAGGGCAAGCAGGCCCAGCAGAACGCCGTCAAGGAGCTCAACTCGCTCTCCAAGGGCTACGCGGACCTCCAGAAGCAGGTCAACAACCTCGACACCTCGGACAAGCTCAAGTTCGCGGACGGCCTGCGGGACCTGTCCAACGGCATCAACAAGCTCAACAAGCAGAGCGAGGCGGCCTTCAAGAACCTGGAGGCCGGTGACGTCGGTGCGGCGATGGCCAAGCAGAAGGGCTGTCAGAACCAGGCCGCGTCCGGTTCGCCGGCCCCCACGCCGTCCAAGAAGCCGGCCGCCACGCCGTCCAAGAAGGCGTAACGGAGAGAACAGAGCGGCAGGAGGCCGGAGGCAGGAGGGCGGAGGCAGGAGGGCGGAAGCCGTGGCGGGGACGCCATGGCGACGAGCACCTGGCGGGAAGGCCTTCGCGGCACCCGGTACGGCATCGGCCCTCTGACGGCCCGGCGACGCGCCCGAGACGGGTGCGGCGCCGGGCCGTCGCCGATTGTCAGTGGCAGGGCCGACAATGGGGCATGTGAGTACGCACCTCCCCACCGCAGATGCCCAGGACCCCGAGAGCCACGCCCGCACCGCCCGGCTGCGCGAGGCGCTGCTGGCCGCCGCCTTCACCGCCGACGGACTGCTGGACCTGCTCGGCGCGCCGGCCTACGCGGCGCTGGCCCGCAGCGAGACCGTCCCCGCGCTGCGGGCGACCCGCGGGGACAGCCCGTTGGAGACCCTGGTGCGGCTGTTCCTGCTCCAGCGTCCGGTGGAGCTGCGGCGGGCCCGCGCGGCCCTGCCGGTCGCGGACTGCCTCGCCGACGGCTGGCTGGTGCAGGACGGCGACGAGGTCCGCGCCAGCGTGGACGTACGGCCGTACGGCGGGCCCGAGGGGCAGGACTGGTGGATCGTCTCCGACCTCGGCTGTGCGGTCGGCGGTGCCGGCGGCATCCGGGGCGCCGGGGAGGCCGACCGCGCACAGCTGGTGCTCGGCGTCGGCGGCGCGTCCACGACGCTCGCCGGGATCACGGTCCGCCGGCCGGTCGCCAAGGCCCTCGACCTCGGCACCGGCTCCGGCATCCAGGCGCTGCACGCCGCCCAGCACGCGACCCGGGTCACCGGCACCGACCTCAACCCCCGGGCGCTGAGGATCGCCGCGCTGACGCTCGCGCTCTCCGGGGCGGGCGCGGCGGACCTCCGCGAGGGCTCGCTCTTCGCGCCGGTCGCGGGCGAGAAGTACGACCTGATCGTGTCCAACCCGCCGTTCGTGATCTCGCCCCGGCGGCCCGACGGGGCCCGGCTCACCTACCGGGACGGCGGCATGGCGGGCGACGACCTGTGCCGGACGCTGGTGCAGCAGTCCGCCGCGCACCTCAACGACGGCGGATACTGCCAACTGCTGGCCAACTGGCAGCACGTGGCGGGGGAGGAGTGGCACGACCGGCTGCGCTCCTGGGTGCCGCGGGGCTGCGACGCCTGGATCGTGCAGCGCGAGGTGCAGGACGTCACCCAGTACGCCGAGCTGTGGCTGCGGGACGCCGGTGCCCACCGCGCCGGTGACGAGGCGTACGCCGCGCAGTACGACGCCTGGCTCGACGAATTCGAGGCGCGGAAGACCAAGGCCGTCGGCTTCGGCTGGATCACGCTGCGCAAGTCCGGGTCGGACACCCCGGCCATCACGGTCGAGGAGTGGCCGCACCCGGTCGAACAGCCGCTGGGGGATGCGGTGGTGGGGCACTTCGCGCGCCAGGACTACCTGCGCTCCACGGATGACGCCGCGCTGCTGGCCGGGCGCTTCCGGCTCACCGACGAGGTGGTGCAGGAGCAGGTCGGGCTGCCCGGGGCGGAGGACCCCGAGCATGTGGTGCTGCGTCAGAACCGCGGAATGCGGCGGGCGACGAAGGTGGACACCGTCGGTGCGGGCTTCGCCGGGGTGTGCGACGGCTCGCTGCCGGCCGGCCGGATCCTGGATGCCATCGCCCAACTCGTCGGCGAGGACCCGGTCCTGCTGCGGGACCGTACGCCGGAATCGATCCGGATGCTGGTCGAGCAGGGCTTCCTGGAGCCGGTGGCGGCCGGGGACTGACGAGGACTGGCGGGGACGGAGGGTGACCAGGGGCGGGAGGGGCAGGCAGAGGGGCGGAGGCGGTCCGCACGGGACGGGCCGACGCCGTTCACGTGGCGTTCGCCCGGATGCCGTCCTGGGGTGCCACGCTGCCCGCATGGAGAGAGGACCCGAGGCGTTCGCCGGTGCGGCGTTCGCGCTGTTCGGCGCCGGACTGCTGCTGTGGACGGGCGTCCGCGTACGAGCCGGCGCCCCGGTAGCCGACGGCGTCAGTCGACCGGTCGCCGCGGTGACGGCGCTGCTGGCCGGGGTGGTCTTCCTGGCCACGGGGTGCTGGCTGCTGGCAGCGCTCTGACCGCTACTCCCGCACCGCTACTCCCGCACCGCTCCTCGGAGCCGCCGCAACGCCATGACGTCTCGTACGCGCGGCCCCTCCACCCGCGATGCCACGGCGCCGAGCTGGCACGGCGCCGAGCTGCCATGACGTCGTTGCATGGTTGCGTCGCTGCATTGCTATGTCACTACGTTCACTTCCGGACAGCTCTGTAACAGCTGGTCGACAGATGGCCGATATGTGGCGTTACGCGGAACGCGGTCTGGCCTCCGGCCATGTTTCTCGGTGAAGGTCGTCAACGGCCCCACACACCGTCAGTGAGGAACTCTCATGAACCGTGCACTTCGCTACGTCACCGTCGGCGCCGTCGCCGTCTCCCTGCTCGCCGGTGGCTCGGCCGCCGCCTTCGCCGCCCCGCAGCACCTCCACTCGCCCAGCCCGGTCGTGGCGACCGCCCCGGCTGCCGCCTCGCTGACGGCCAAGGCCAGCACGACCACGGTCAAGGCCTGGCAGGAGTTCCGGATCTCCGGCGTCGCCAAGGGCATCAAGGCCGGCAGCAAGGTCACCGTCCAGCAGAAGCAGGGCGTGAAGTGGGTGTCGCTGCCCGCGCAGTCGCCGGTCAACAAGAGCGGTGCCTACTCGGTCCGGGTCAAGCTCGGCCTCAAGGGCGCCAACCAGCTCCGGATAGCCGCGGGCCAGACGGTCTCGCCGGTGGTCAAGGTCACCGTCCGCTGACCGGCGCCTGAACCGGGGCGTCACCCCACGAGGTTGCGGGCGACCATCCACACCGCGGCGATGCCGAACACCACGGCATTGCCGCGGGCCGTCAGCCCCGGCCGGTACCCGTGGCCGCGCAGCCCGGCGACCAGCCAGCGCCCGGCGAAGTACGCCACGGCCGGCACACCGAGGGCGAGCAGCACGGCGTTGTCGTGGAAGGCCGCCACGACGTCACCGTGCATCAGGTCGTACGCCATCCGCGTCCCGCCGCACACCGGGCACAGCAGCCCGGTGGCCCACTTGAACGGGCAGGGCAGCAACAACTGCCCCGGCTGGTGCGGGTTGGTGTGCCACAGATAGACCGCGGCGGCCGCACCGACGCCGAGCGCGAGCGAGGCCCGGCGGACGGTGCGCTTCCGGATGGCCGCCCCGGTGGGCGGCCCGGGCGGCCCCGGCGGCCCAGCGGGATCCGAGGTGCTCACACGCTCAGCGACCTGGCGTAGTTGACCTGGTTGAGCACGAACATCACCTGCTCGCGCGACTGCACCGGGATCATCGTGGAGTGGTGCCGGCCCCCGCTGTTCACCGTGACCTGGACGAACCCGGTCGTCACCCGCTCCTTCATCAGCAGGAAGAGCAGCCCGAGCAGACAGAAGAGGAAGAAGACGATGGCGAGCACGACGGCGTGCGCCGGTATCTTCTCCTCCGTCCGCGACATGTCCGTCGCCGTCCAGATGGCGCCCTTGAGCGGCATCGGACCGGCCGGCGTCATGATCGTGTCGCCGCTCACCGCGATGTCGCCGAGCGACAGCGCCATCCCGCTCATCTGGGGACCCGCCGGGAAACTGCCGGGCGCCGGGGGCGGCGGCGCGGTCGGCGGCGGGAAACCGGGCGGCGGCTGCGAGCCGGCCTGCGGATAGCCGTAGCCGGGGTCCCCGGGGCGGCCGCCCTGCGGGTAGCCGTAACCGGCGTCGGCCGGCTGACCGCCCGGCGGCGTGGCATACGGGTTCTGGCCGGGCTGGCCGGGCGGCTGCTCCGGTGGCGGTCCGGGGTACTGGTTCGCCATGGGTGAGATTCCCCCCGAGTGTGCGTGACGGCGGCGGTACTCGGCTCAAGCGGTGAGCCGCGCCGTGTCCATCCTGCCAGCCGGATGACACGCCGTATCAAGGCGATGACAGGATCCGCCACCGCCTTGTGAAAGTGGCCGGGCCGGTCGTCCGGTGGCGGGCACGGGGGCGGTCGGTCGCCGCGCACGCGGACGGTTACCGTCCGGAATCAGCCGTGGTGCGGCCGGGACGATGTGCGGAGGATGGCCGAGGCGGACGCCGGGAGCCGTGGCCGGCACGCCATGATCCACAGAGGCGGGTCCTGGGCCCGGAGACAACGGCTGATGCGGTCCGGGCGGCATGAAGGCATGTAGTCGGGTTACCGTTCGAGTGGCGTTGCGGGGTTTTTCCGTTTGACACGGGGGCGGGAGGTACCGTCACACTCCGCAGCGTCAAGCGTCACCGCAGTGCCTCCCCGGCGTCCGGCCGGGGGCATTCCCAGCGTCGACCGGAGAGAAGAGCGAAGTTGTCCCCGACCAGCGAAGCCACAGAGGGCGGCGGCCGCCGACTTGTCATCGTCGAGTCGCCCGCCAAGGCGAAGACGATCAAGGGCTACCTCGGCCCCGGCTATGTGGTCGAGGCAAGCGTGGGGCACATCCGCGACCTCCCCAATGGCGCCGCGGAGGTCCCGGCGAAGTACAAGGGCGAGCCGTGGGCCCGGCTCGGGGTGAACGTCGACGCAGATTTCCAGCCGATCTATGTCGTCAACAGCGACAAGAAGGACCAGGTCAAGAAGCTCAAGGAGCTGCTGGCCGAGTCCGACGAGCTCTACCTCGCAACAGATGAGGACCGCGAGGGCGAGGCCATCGCCTGGCACCTCCAGGAGATCCTCAAGCCCAAGGTGCCGGTCCACCGGATGGTCTTCCACGAGATCACCAAGGACGCGATCCGTGAGGCCGTCGCCAACCCGCGGGACCTGAACCAGAAGCTGGTCGACGCCCAGGAGACCCGCCGGATCCTGGACCGCCTCTACGGCTACGAGGTCTCCCCGGTCCTGTGGAAGAAGGTCATGCCCCGGCTGTCGGCCGGTCGGGTGCAGTCTGTGGCGACCCGCCTCGTCGTCGAGCGGGAGCGCGAGCGCATCGCCTTCCGTTCCGCCGAGTACTGGGACCTGACCGGCACCTTCGCCACCGGCCGGGCCGGTGACGCCAGCGATCCGCAGACCCTCACCGCGCGGCTGAACACCGTCGACGGCCGCCGGGTCGCCCAGGGCCGCGACTTCGGCCCGAACGGGCAGCTGAAGAACAACGACGTGCTCCACCTGGACGAGGCGAACGCCCGGGCGCTCGCCGCCGCCCTGGAGGGCACCGACTTCTCGGTGCGCTCGGTCGAGTCCAAGCCGTACCGCCGCTCGCCGTACGCGCCGTTCCGCACCACCACCCTCCAGCAGGAGGCCAGCCGCAAGCTCGGCTTCGGCGCCAAGGCGACCATGCAGGTGGCGCAGAAGCTGTACGAGAACGGCTTCATCACCTACATGCGTACGGACTCCACCACGCTCTCGGACACCGCGGTCGCCGCGGCCCGGGCGCAGGTGACGCACCTGTACGGCGCGAACTACCTGCCGGACAAGCCGCGCACCTACGCCGGCAAGGTCAAGAACGCCCAGGAGGCGCACGAGGCGATCCGCCCCTCCGGCGACCGCTTCCGCACCCCGGCCGAGACCGGTCTGACCGGCGACCAGTTCAGGCTCTACGAGCTGATCTGGAAGCGGACCGTGGCCTCGCAGATGAAGGACGCGACCGGGAACTCCGTCACCGTCAAGATCGGCGGCCGCTCCGCCGACGGACGGGACGCCGAGTTCACCGCGTCCGGCAAGACCATCACCTTCCACGGCTTCCTCAAGGCCTACGTGGAGGGCGCCGACGACCCCAACGCCGAGCTGGACGACCGCGAGCGCCGGCTGCCGCAGGTCGCCGAGGGCGACGCCCTGGCCGCGCGGGAGATCACCGCGGACGGGCACGCCACCAAGCCGCCCGCCCGCTACACCGAGGCCACGCTGGTCAAGGAGCTGGAGGAGCGCGAGATCGGCCGTCCGTCGACGTATGCGTCGATCATCGGCACGATCCTCGACCGCGGCTATGTCTTCAAGAAGGGCACCGCGCTCGTCCCGTCCTTCCTGTCCTTCGCCGTGGTCAACCTCCTGGAGAAGCACTTCGGCCGGCTGGTCGACTACGACTTCACCGCCAAGATGGAGGACGACCTCGACCGGATCGCCCGCGGTGAGGCGCAGGCCGTGCCGTGGCTGCGACGCTTCTACTTCGGCGAGGGCGAAGGCGCCGGGGGCGCCGCGGAGGCCGGCAACGGCGACGGCGACCACCTCGGCGGGCTCAAGGAGCTGGTCGAGGACCTGGGCGCGATCGACGCCCGGGAGATCTCGTCCTTCTCCGTGAGCGACGACATCAAGCTCCGGGTCGGCCGCTACGGCCCCTACGTCGAGCGCGGGGAGAAGGGCGAAGAAGGCCACCAGCGGGCCGACGTGCCCGACGACCTCGCGCCCGACGAGCTGACCGTGGAGTACGCGGAGGAGCTGCTGGCCAAGCCGAGCGGTGACTTCGTGCTGGGCGTGGACCCGGACAGCGGCAACGAGATCGTCGCCAAGGACGGCCGCTACGGCCCGTACGTCACCGAGATCCTGCCCGAGGGCACCCCGAAGACCGGCAAGAACGCGGTGAAGCCGCGCACCGCCTCGCTCTTCAAGTCGATGTCCCTGGACACCGTGACCCTCCAGGACGCGCTCAAGCTGATGTCGCTGCCGCGGGTCGTCGGCCAGGACGCCGAGGGCGTGGAGATCACCGCGCAGAACGGCCGCTACGGCCCGTACCTCAAGAAGGGCACCGACTCGCGCTCCCTGGAGAACGAGGAGCAGCTCTTCACCATCACCCTGGACGAGGCGCTGGCCATCTACGCGCAGCCCAAGCAGCGCGGCCGGGCCGCCGCCAAGCCGCCGCTGAAGGAGCTGGGCACCGACCCGGTCAGCGGCAAGCCGGTGGTGGTCAAGGACGGCCGGTTCGGCGCGTACGTCACCGACGGCGAGACCAACGCCACGCTGCGCCGGGACGACGACGTCGAGACGATCACCCCCGAGCGCGGCTACGAGCTGCTGGCGGAGAAGCGCGCCAAGGGGCCGGCGAAGAAGACCGCCAAGAAGGCACCGGCCAAGAAGGCACCGGCGAAGAAGACGGCTGCCAAGAAGACCGCCGCCAAGAAGACCGCGGCGAAGAAGACCACCACGGCGAAGAAGACGACCGCCAAGAAGGCCACCGCGAAGACCGCGGCGGCCAAGAAGACGGCGGCGTCGGCCGAGGACTGAGCCGCGCGCCCCGGTGGCGCGCGGGACAAGGGCGGGCAAGACGGACGCGTTCCGTCGAGCCCGCCCGTTTGTTCGGGCAGGCGTCCGATGGCGTGCGCCGTCCCGATAGGCTGGCGAGATGACGCGTGCCGAGCAGCCAACGGTCGTGACCCCCACGTCAAGCGCCCTCGCGGCGGACTCCCGCGAGCGGGCGGTGCGGGCTCTGCTGCGCTTCCCCCCGCTGAAGCGGCTGTGGAGCGCCCAGTGTGTCGGGTCGATCGGCGATGCCCTGTCCATGCTCGTCCTGGTGCTCCTCGCGCTTCAGGCGGCGCTGTACGTACCGCTCGGCGGCGCGGCCGTCTTCGGCGGCGGCTACCGGGGCGCCGCCCTCGCGGTCACCGCGGTCTTCGCGGTCCGGATGCTGGCGGCGCTGCTCTTCGGGGCGGTCCTGCTGGGCCCGCTGTCCGCGCTGACGTCCCCCACCGGCCCGCTGGACCGGCGCTGGACGATGGTCGTCGCCGATGTGCTGCGGCTCGCGCTGCTGGTCATCGCCCCCCTCTGGATCGACTGGACGCCGGCCGACGCGCTGGCCGGGGTGCTGGTCACGGTCTTCGTCACGGGCGTCGCCGAGCGCTTCTGGACCGTCTGCCGGGAGAGCGCGGCGCCCGGACTGCTGCCCGCACCGCCGCCCGAGGGCGCCGCGGTGCGGCCGCTGCCCGACAACATGGACGCGCTGCGCCGCCTCTCGCTGCGCACCACCTTCCTGGGGCTGCCGGTCGCGGCCGCCGCCCTGGTGGTCGTCACGCTCATCAGCAAGCTGCTGGGTACCGGCGTCGACTGGTTCCGCCTGCACCAGGCCGCCCTCGGCTCCTATGTGGCGGCCGGTCTGTTCGCCGCGTCCGTATCGATCCTCTACTTCATCGAGCTCCCCGGTGTCGCCACGCCGCGGCCCCGCTCCCCCCTGGAGGGGCTGCGTCGGCCCAAGGCCCACGCCCAGGCCCAGAACCAGGGCGAGAAGGCGGTGGCCGACAAGGGCCGCACGGGCGCGGTCCCGCTGCTCGTCCTGGCCTGTGCCGCGGTCGCCGCAGGGATCGCCGCGGCGGTCACGCTCGCCGTGCTCCAGGCCTACGACCTGGCCGGCGGACCGGCCACCTTCGCGCTGCTGGTGCTCGCGCTGACCGGGGGCACCGCCGCCGGCATCCGCGGCGCCCGCCGGGTGCTGCCGACGCTCCCGCGGCGCCGGCTGCTCGCCCTCGCGGTGGCCGTGACCGGTCTGGCACTGCTGGTCATGGGCCTGGTCCCGGACACCACGACGGCCCTGGTCCTGGCACTGATGGCCGGTGTGGGCGCCGGGATCGCGGCCAATACGGGGCACGTCCTGCTGGACCAGGAGTGCGAGGAGTTCCGCTCCGCCCGTACGACCGAGCACCTGCACGCCGTGGTACGGCTCGCGGTCGCGCTGGCCGCCATCGTCGCGCCGCTGCTCGCCGCCGTCATCGGCCCGCACCACCTCGGCAGCGGCGTCTTCGCCTTCTCCTACGGGGGCGCGTCCTACACCCTGATGCTGGTCGGCGCGCTGCTGCTGCCGGTCGCCGCCTGGGTCCTGACCAAGCTCGACGACCGTGAGGGCGTCCCGCTGCGGCGCGATCTGCGCGAGGCGCTGCGCGGCGGCGACCCGGACCAGGCCCCCGCCGCCACCGGCTTCTTCATCGCCCTGGAGGGCGGCGACGGCGCCGGCAAGTCCACCCAGGTCGAGGCGCTCGCCGAGTGGATCCGCGGCAAGGGCCACGAGGTCGTGGTGACCCGCGAGCCGGGCGCCACCGCCATCGGCAAGCGCCTGCGTTCGATCATCCTGGACGTCGCGACCACCGGGCTCTCGGACCGTGCGGAGGCGCTGATGTTCGCCGCCGACCGCGCCGAGCACGTCAACAGCGTCATCCGGCCCGCCCTGGAGCGCGGCGCGGTCGTCATCACCGACCGGTACATCGACTCCTCGGTCGCCTACCAGGGCGCCGGCCGCAACCTCGCGCCCACGGAGATCGCCCGGATCAACCGCTGGGCGACGGGCGGCCTGGTCCCGCACCTGACCGTGCTGCTCGACATCTCCCCGGAGACCGCCCGCGAGCGCTTCACCGAGGCACCGGACCGGCTGGAGTCCGAGCCCGCCGCGTTCCACCAGCGGGTGCGGGCCGGGTTCCTCACCCTGGCCGCCGCCGACCCGGCGCGCTACCTGGTCGTCGACGCCGGCCAGGAGCCGGAGGCCGTCACCACCGTCGTACGGCACCGCCTCGACCAGGTGCTCCCGCTGTCCGAGGCCGAGATCACGGCGCAGGCCGAGGCCCGTAAGGCGGCCGAGGAAGAGGCCCGCCGACGGGCCGAGGAGGAGGCCGCGCGCAAGGCCGAGGAGGCGCGCCTGGAGCGCGAGCGCCAGGAGCAGCTCGCCAAGCTCCGCGCCGAGGAGGAGGAGCGCAAGCGGCTGGAGGCCGAGCGGGCCAAGGCACAGGAGGCGGCCCGCCAGGCGGCCGAGGCCCGGCAGCGCGCCGAGGAGGCCCGGCAGGCGGCGGAGGCGGAACGGCAGCGCCGCGAGGCCGAGGAGAGGGCCCGCCAGGCCGAGAAGGAGCGGCTGCGCAAGCAGCACGAGGAGCAGGCGCGGCTGCGCAAGGAGGCCGAGGAGCGCCGCCTGGAGAAGCAGCGCAAGGCCGAGGAGGCCCTGCTCCGTGCCGAGCAGGCACGGGTGGCGGCAGCGGAGGCGGCGGCCGCGGCCGAGGCCAGGGCGGCGGCCGAAGCGGCCGAGGCCGCCGAGGCGCCGACGACCGAGACGCCGGTGGCGGACCTGCGCAAGCGCTATGTGGAGGGCGGCGACGCGGCCGACACCACCACGCCGTCCGACGCCGCGTCCGGTTCCGAGGGCGAACGCACGGAGGCGCTGCCGCGGCCCGCGACGTCGCACCGCGCGGTGCCCGGTGCGGCCGACGAGACGGCCGTGCTGCCTCCGGTGCGCGATCTCGGGGCCCGGGGCGCGGACGTGGAGGAGACCGCCGTGCTGCCGCCCGTACGGGACGAGCGCGCGCCGGGCGACGGGGCCCGCGGCGACGAACCCGCCGACCGGGTGCCGTCGTGGATGTTCCGCGACCAGGCCGCGGGCGGCGCCGCGCCCGAGGCGCCCTCCGCCGGCGAGTCGAGCGTCGAGCGCACCCGCGAACTCCCGCAGATCGACCCGTCGACCGGCCGGCCCGCCGAGAGTCCGCAGCCGTCGCAGCGCAGCCGCCCCCGCCCCGAATGGGCGGAGGAGACCCCGCTGGACGACCTTCCGACGCTCGCCGACGAGCTGCTCGGCCCGCACGCGGACGAGGACGCGGACGACGACGGCCGTCGCGGCGACCGAGGACGGCGCCGCTAGTCCGAGCCAACCCGACGGGGCGCACGGTGCCATTGGCCCAACAGGGCGCACGGCGCCACTGGCCCAACGGTGCAGGGCGGACTAGCCCAACGGGGAACGGAGAACCCTTTCGGCGCTCTGCGGCGAAATTCCCTTCCGATGCCCTTCCGATGCCCTTGCGAAGTCCGTCCGAAGTCCCTTGCGGGCCCCGTCACACCGGCCGTGGTCGCAGTGGAGAAGCTGCGACCACGGCCGTTCTCCGCCTCCGGACGGATGCCCGCGGGCGGCCCGGAACCCGCTTCGGGATTCGTTTGTCAGTGGGTTGCACCACAATGGGTCACGCGAGTTGGGACCAGCACGGAACGGACAGGAACGGCAGGCAGCGATGGCGGTATGGGACGACGTGGTCGGCCAGGACCGGGTGACGGCGCAGCTGGCCGCGGCCGCGCGCGATGCGGACGCCCTGGTCACCGCCGAGCACGCCACGGAGGGGGCGCGCCTCGGCGGGCAGCCGCGGCCCGAGCCGTCGGCCGACCGGAGCGGCACCTCCCAGATGACCCACGCCTGGCTGTTCACCGGCCCGCCCGGCTCCGGCCGCTCCACCGCGGCCCGCGCCTTCGCCGCCGCCCTCCAGTGCGTCAGCCCCGACCGCGCCCTCGGGGGCGCCCCCGGCTGCGGCTTCTGCGACGGCTGCCACACGGCGCTGGTAGGCACCCACGCCGACGTCGAGATCGTCCGGACGGACCTGCTCTCCATCGGCGTCAAGGAGACCCGCGACCTGGTCCGCCGGTCCTCGCTCTCCCCGGCCGGCGGCCGCTGGCAGGTGATCGTCCTGGAGGACGCCGACCGCCTCACCGAGGGCGCGGGCAACGTCCTCCTCAAGGCCGTGGAGGAACCGGCCCCCCGTACGGTCTGGCTGCTCTGCGCCCCCTCCATCGAGGACGTCCTCCCCACCATCCGCTCCCGCTGCCGCCACCTCAGCCTGCGGACGCCGCCGGTCGACGCGGTCGCCGACGTCCTGGTACGGCGGGACGGCATCGAGCCCGAGGCCGCCGCCCGCGCCGCCCGCGCCACCCAGGGGCACATCGGCCGGGCCCGTCGCCTCGCCACCGACGAGCGCGCCCGCGCCCGCCGCGCGGCGGTCCTCAAGCTGCCGCTCCGCATCGACGACATCGGTGGCTGCCTCAAGGCCGCCCAGGAGCTGATCGACGCCGCGGGGGAGGACGCCAAGCAGGTCGCCGAGGAGATCGACACCAAGGAGACCGAGGAGCTGCGCGCCGCGCTCGGCGCCGCCGCCGGGACCGGCGGCCGGCTGCCCCGCGGTACGGCGGGCGTGATGAAGGAGCTCCAGGACAAGCAGAAGCGCCGCGCGACCCGCACCCAGCGCGACAGCCTCGACCTGGCCCTGGTCGACCTCACCGGCTTCTACCGGGACGTCCTCGCCCTCCAGATGGGCGCCTCGGTCCCGATCGCCAACGACGAGGTCCGCGACAGCGTCCAGCGCGTCGCCGCCGGCTCGACCCCCGAGCGCACCCTGCGCCGGATAGAGGCGGTGATCGCCTGCCGTGAGGCCCTCGACCGCAATGTCGCCCCCCTGTTGGCCGTGGAGGCCATGACCGCGTCCCTCCGCGCCGGCTGACCCCTCCGCCGGCTTACGACCACAGCCCACCGACCGCCCACTCCCCTTCGAGGAGACCGGCACACACAGTCCCCTTCCCCCTACTCTCCGTCCGAACGAACCAACCCCACTCCCCAAACCCCACTCCCCAAACCCCACTCCCCAAACCCCACTCCCCAAACCCCACTCCCCAAGGACCACCGCACCGCACGCTCCACACCCCACCCCACGCCCCGCATCCCCCGTCCACGCTCCCTCCCCAGGGGCCGACGCTCCGGGATCGACACCAAGGGACCACCCATGGCCACCAGCCGCCTGCTCCGCACCTCCGCCGCCGTCCTCGCGGCCACCGCTCTGCTGATCTCCGGCTGCTCCTCGGGCAGTTCGTCCCCCGGCGGCGCAGCGTCCCCGGGGCGTACGACGAAGGCCGGCGCTCAGCGCCCCGAGGACGCCACCCTCCACCCCCTTCCGGCCGCCATCCCGGCCAACCTCCGTCCGTACTACGACCAGAAGCTCAGCTGGCACCCCTGCACTGTCGCCGGCTTCGAGTGCGCGACGATGAAGGCGCCCCTGGACTACGCCAAGCCCAGCCCGGCCACGGACCTGAAGCTCGCGGTGGCCCGCAAGAAGGCCACCGGTCCCGGAAGCCGGCTCGGCTCCCTCATGGTCAACCCGGGCGGACCGGGCGGCTCGGCGATCGACTACCTCCAGCAGTACGCCCCCCAGCCCGCATCGGTCCGCGCCCGCTACGACATGGTGGCGATGGACCCGCGCGGGGTGGCCCGTAGCGAACCGGTCGAGTGCCTGTCCAACAAGCAGATGGACCGCTACACCGAGACCGACCAGACCCCGGACTCCTCGGCCGAGGTCAACGGCCTCGTCACCGCCTACCGCGACTTCGCCAAGGGCTGCGAGGCCCGTTCCGGCAAGGTGCTGCCGCACGTCTCCACCATCGAGGCCGCCCGCGACATGGACGTGCTGCGCGCCGTCCTGGGCGACAAGAAGCTGACGTACGTCGGCGCCTCCTACGGCACCTTCCTCGGCGCGACCTACGCCGGTCTCTTCCCCACCCGCTCCGGCCGGCTGGTCCTGGACGGCGCCATGGACCCGGACCGCGACTCCCGGACGATCAACCTCGACCAGACCCGCGGCTTCAACACCGCCTTCACCGCGTTCGCCGGGGACTGCATCAAGAAGAAGGACTGCCCGCTCGGCCACAAGAGCGCCGCGGACGCCGGCAAGCAACTCTCCGCCTTCTTCAAGAAGCTGGACGCCCACCCGGTCGCGACGGGCGAGACGCGGCCGCTCACCGAATCCCTCGCCATGACCGGCGTCATCGCCGCGATGTACGACCAGCGCGCCTGGCCCATGCTGCGCGAGTACCTCGCCCAGGCCAAGGCGGGCAACGGCCGTGGGCTGCTCACCCTCTCCGACAGCTACTACGAGCGCGACGCGAACGGCAAGTACGCCAACCAGATGTACGCCAACCCCGCCGTCAACTGCCTCGACCTCGCGCCCGCCTTCACCACCCCCGACCAGGTCCGCGCCGCCCTGCCCAGCTTCCGCAAGGCCTCCCCGGTCTTCGGTGACAGCTTCGCCTGGGCCGCCCTGAACTGCGCGTACTGGCCGGTCAAGGCCTCCGGCACGTTCCACCGCATCGAGGCCAAGGGCGCCGCCCCGATCATCGTCGTCGGCACCACCCGCGACCCGGCCACCCCCTACGCCTGGGCCAAGTCCCTCGCCCACCAGCTCACCAGCGCCACCCTCCTCACCTACCAGGGCGACGGCCACACCGCCTACGGCCGCGGCAGCACCTGCATCGACGCCGCGATCAACACCTACCTCCTCAAGGGCACCGCCCCGCCCAAGAACGCCCTCTGCAAGTGACCCACCCCACACCCACCTCCGCCCGCCCTGACCAGCCCCACAACTGGTTACGGACCACCCCTCAGTGATGTGTAGACTGGGCCGCGCACCACGCCGCCTTAGCTCAGTTGGCCAGAGCAACGCACTCGTAATGCGTAGGTCTCGGGTTCGAATCCCGAAGGCGGCTCGCTGAGAAAGCCAGGTCAGACTTTGTCTGACCTGGCTTTTTTTGCATGTGAGGGGTGCCCCCGTCGATGGTGCGCCCCTGGCCGGCGCGTCTGCGGACGCCCGCCGCCGGGGTGGGGCGTGGGGCGGAGGGAGCCCAACAGTCCCTGTGTGCGCGAACGCGGCCATCCCTTGCGCGCGAACGCGGCCGTCCCTGTGTGCGCGTGGGCATTCGGGTGACCGCGTATCAGCTCCCGTGACCCGACCTGGGGGAAGGCTCGTTCCCCTCGGGAGAGAGGAGGAGCGATGGGGTCCGCTGTCGGTCTCGCGCGGTGTCGGAGGGCGTGGCGTGGGCGGGTGTCGTCGTGGGTCTGTGGGAGGCGTCCTCCGTGGGCCGACACGGGGAGCGAAATGGGGCGAAATCCCTAATGACTACTTTTAGTGCACATATACTCACAATTAGTAGTAGTCAAGTCAGGTTCCTCCATCCACATGCAATGAAGGATCACGAGTTCCATGCGCAAACTTCAGCAAGTCGCGATTGCCGTCGTGGCGGTCGGTTGTCTGTCCACCTTCGGCGTCGGCGTCAGCTTCGCTGACGGGTACGGCGGCGGTCCGGAGGCCGCGGCGTGGGCCACGTCGGCGTCCGCTGCCGGAGCCGTTTCGCACGGTGGCTCCCCGCACGGCTACGGCTCGCAAGCCGCTCCGCAGGCTTTCGCTCCGCAGGCTCCGGCGCCGCAGACTGCTCCGCAGGCTCCCGCCCAGGCCCCCATCCAGCAGGCTCCGGCCCCGCAGGCCGTTGCCCCGCAGGCCCCCATCCAGCAGGCTCCGGCTCCGCAGGCCGTTGCTCCGCAGGCCCCGGCCCCGCAGACCGCTCCGCAGGCTCCGGCGCCGCAGACCGCTCCGCAGGGCCCGGAGCGGGAGCACTCGCACGACCGTGGGGACCGCATCGACGTCAAGCAGCACACCTCGTGCCGGTCGCACGACCTGAACGTCGACGTCCTCGGCCAGGTCGGGATCCTCAACGGTCTGCTGGGCAACGCGCTCGGCGGCGAGGGCAGCCCGGGTGCGCAGCACACCAAGCAGGGTTCGAGCATGGGCTGCAACAACAACGCCCTCGGCAAGTAACGGGGGCAGGGTCCCGGCGTCCGAGCCACAGCTCGACGCCGGGGCCCGCTTCCGACCTTCTCCAGGGCCCGGGCGCCGGCCGGTTCGCCGTGCGGGTGCCCGGGCATCGATCACAAAGGAATGCGGACATGTTCAGTCGGAAGACGATCGCCACCGTCTCGGCGCTCCTCGGCAGCCTCGCCGTGACCTGCGCCGGTGCCTCCCAGGCGTACGCCGGAGAAGCCTGGGGCGACTGTACCCGCGGCCCTCAGGGCGACAGTTCCTGCATCCACAAGCGTCAGACCACCCTCACCACCAAGGACGGCAAGCGCGTTCTCAAGCAGCAGCAGGACTGCTCGTCGACCGCCCGGCACCACGTGGTGTGGCCCGAGAGCGGTCTGCTGCCCAGCGGGGGCACGCAGGGGCCTTCCGTCGACTGCTCCAACAGGGCGGCGATGCCCAAGGGCTTCC
Organism: Streptomyces sp. NPDC048506; assembly: GCF_040651315.1. Lineage (NCBI taxonomy): Bacteria > Bacillati > Actinomycetota > Actinomycetes > Kitasatosporales > Streptomycetaceae > Streptomyces > Streptomyces sp. NPDC048506. The sequence continues at coordinate 136,975 of NZ_JBEZIX010000016.1, read as the reverse complement.
GCATCCCCCACATCGGGTACTGAGCCCCGAACGGTGGCGGCCGGAGCGGGGCGACCCCGCGACCGGCATCGCGGCTCCCCAACGCCGTGGACCGATCCGCCGCACCGGCACCCGGCACTGCACCGTCGTGCGTGACGGTCCTGGCCGCCTCGTCCCATGTGCCCGTGTGACCGGTGCTGACGAGGGGCCAAACGCCTGACGCGCCACCCGCGTCGAGGCGTTTCACGCATGTCGGCGGCCGTGCGGGTGACACCCGTCGCGGCGGGCTCACCCTGCCGGCCGTCACCGGGTGCGGGCGGTGAGAGCTCTGCTGATGATGTCGGCATGGGGCTTCAAGAAGACATCGGACACGAGCCAGCGGGCGCCGCCAGCGGTGCCACCAGACCTGACGCACCGCAGGGGACCGCCACGTGCTCGGAGATCGTGGTGGGCCCCCATGGTCCCGCGACGAAGGTGAGCACGGTCTTCGTCAGCGGTATGCACAGCGGGCCGAACCCGTCGCCGGGGCTGAGCGTGGCCCGCTCGTTGCGTCTCGCCCGGCCCGATCTCCGGATCGTCGGCCTGGACTACTCGCGGGAGAGTTCGGGGCTGCACTCGGAACTCCTCGACGACCTGGTCTGCCTCCCCGCGTGGCGCGAGGCGCACCTGGCCACGTGGGTCGAGCAGATGGAACGCCTTCTGGAGCCCGAGGACGCGGTTCTGATTCCCTGTCTGGATCTGGAAGTCCGGCTGCTGGCACGGGAGCTCGGGTCGCACGACCGGATTCTGGGGCCTCCGAAGACCGCGCTGGAGCTGGTCGGCAAACCTCCCGTCGAAGCGGCGGAACGCCTCGGGCTGCGCGCCCCGGAGCACGAGAGCGACACCAGCTGGCAGGCCGTCGACCGGTTCATCCGCCGGTCTCCGTACGGGGTGTGGGTCAAGGGCCAGCACTATGACGCCCACCGGGCCCACACCGCAGGGGCCGCGCTGTCCCTGGGCGACGTCGTCCAGCGGACCTGGGGCGGTGAGTGGCACCTGGAGGCGCACGTGGCCGGCCAGGAGTGCAGCATCGCGTTCTGCGCCCAAGACGGTCAGCTGCTCGATGCGGTCTTCATCGCGAAGGCGATGGTCACGACCGAGGGGAAGACCTGGGCCGGCGAGGTCTCCGAGCTGGACGCGGCCATGCGCGACCGCCTGGCGGATCTGCTCGCCGACGCCATGTGGACCGGTGGCGGCGAGCTGGAGTTGATCCGCAGTTGGGGTGGCGAGCTCACGCTCATGGAGATCAACCCGCGACTGCCCGCCTGGATCCACGGCGCCTCCGTGTGCGGCGCCAACCTGCCCGCCGCCCTCGTCACGGGACGGGCCGCGGACCGCGGCAGACGGCTCACGCCGGGCTTCACCCGGGTGGTGGAGGAGATCCCGGTGCACCCGGACCTGGGCATCACCCCCATCGCCTGGGTCGCGGGAGGGATCTCCCGTCCGGGCGACAAACGGCACTCCGGAATGCCGTCGCTGGGCCAACGGCGCCTCGTCCCGTCCGAGAGTGCCGAGGAGGATCCGGTCGAGAGCCACCCGACCCCGATGTCCGCGGCGCACGCCGGCGGTACGGGCGCCTACGTCGGAGCGGGGGAGACGGCGGACTCGGCGGACCGCACGGAGACGGCCGTACCCGCCGGGATGAAGCCCGGGTACGCGGAGGAACCGGCCGCGTCCAAGGGAGGACCGGCCGCACGGACGGCAGCATCGGCCGCGCGCACGGACGGCTTCGAGGAGCTGCTCGATCCCCCGGGAGACGCGGCCACTCCGTACCGGCAAGTCCTCCTCCCCCTGTTCACCGAGCGGGTCCAGGCCCTGCGGCGGGAGGTCGAGGGGGTCGGCCGGGTGCTCCTCGCGCACAGCGTGAAGACCTGTCCGCAGCCCGCCGTGCTGCGTGAGGCCGCGCGGCTCGGTATGGCCGCCGAGGCGATCAGCCTGGCCGAACTCGAAGCGGCCGACCGTCACGGCATGGCCGCGGAACGGGCGATCCTCAACGGGCCCGCGAAGTGGTGGCCCGCCACCGACCGCGTCCGCTGCTTCGCCTTCTTCGCCGACTCCGTGGCCGAACTGAGCAGACTCCACGACCTGTTGGACCGCGGCTTCGAGTTGGAGGCAGAGGTCGTCGGGGTCCGGGTCGCGCCTGCCGGGCTGGTCAGCCGCTTCGGCATCCCGTTGCACGAGCGCGACACCATGGCGGAGACGGCCCGGCTGCTCCGCAGGCTCGCCGAGCGGCTCGGCGCCGGGTGGGGCATGCACTTCCACTTCGCCCAGAGCGTCCTGGGGGCGTCGCGCTGGCAGCGCGAATGCGTGGCGGCGCTCGGCGCGGCCGATCCGCTGGCGGACCAGATGGGCGGGCCGCCCGCGGTACTGGACATCGGCGGCGGGTGGCACGTCGATGACCTGTCGTACGTGCGCAGCTCGCTGGAGTACGTGCTCGCGCACGGTCCCGCCGTCGCCCGCGACGGGGACCCGCTGTGGGTGATGGAGCCGGGCAAGCTCCTCACCCAGCCGTCGGCCGCGGTCGTGACGCAGGTCCTGGCGCGCCGGGCATCCCACCGTGGGTACGACATCGTTGTCGACGCGGCCGAGGGCGATATGCCCGAGGCCCCGTTCCATCCACACCCGGTGGTCCGGTTCGACGGCTCGCGCTGGGTGCCGCTGCGGCCCGGCTGGAGCTGGATCCTGGGCAGGTCCTGCATGGAGCACGACGTGCTGTCGGTCCGGCTGGACCTCACCGACGTCCGGGAGGGCGACTACCTCGCGTTCGGTATGTGCGGGGGGTACGACACCTCGATGGCCTACGACTTCGGGCGCGGGACCGCGCCGCGGGAATTGGGGCAGCCATGAGCGGTCTGATCACGGACCTGAAGCGGTTCGACCGAATCGGCCTGTCCCGGGTGGCCAGTCACGCGAAGGCGTGCTGCCAGATGGTCAGACACAGCGTCTTCGCCCAGCTCACGCACTTCGGGGACACCGGGACCGCGCTCGCCGCCGTCCCCGGGCTCTTCCACTGGGGGCCCGTGCAGTGGCCGACGCACTGGTGCGATCTGGTGGACCACGGCGACCTCGTCGGCGACTGCGGGGTGCACGCCGATGTGGCGGCGGCGCTCCTCACCCAGAAGTCCGTACCGCACGTGCGTGCCCGTGCCGCCGTGCTGACCCCACCGATGGCCCCCGCACACTGGCGGGCCGTCTGGAGCGAGGCGCAGGTCAGCGACGCGTGGATCGGGCGGTCCGTGGTCTACCACGAGGTGCTCCGGGTCGGGAGCCGCTGGTGGGACCCGAGCGACGCCCGCTGGTTCGCGGGGCCGGGGGCCCACACGGGCAGCGGCCATGTCCTCGCCCTCCGGGAGGAAGGCGGGCAGTGGCAGCTCGCCCCCGACTTCCCCGCCGCCCCGGGAGAATCCCCTGCCGGCAAGGAATATGACGATCCGTCAGAAGCTGGCGCCCCGCGATCCCCGCGATCCCCGCACGCCCCGCAACCCGCTCACACCCCAGCGCCGGCGCACACCCCACCCTCGACACCCGTCCTGCCGCAAGGCGTCCTGCCGTAGGGCCGGACGCGGTGAGGCGCCGCGGTCCGTGTGCGGTGGGCTCCCCTTCCGCAGCGGACACGGCCGCAGCGCACCCGGACCGCCTAGGAGGCACCGTGATCACTCCCGAGATATGGAAGCCGGCCGCACCCGACACCACCGCGGAGGCCCCCGCGCTCCCCGGCCCGGTCCGCCTCGTGACGCAGTTGGTCCGCAGCTTCGGCCAGTTCAGCCTGCTGACGAACGTCTGGACCGGCGTCCTGTTCATGCTCGCGCTCTTCGTGGGCGACTGGCAGGCGGGGGTCTTCGGGCTGCTGGGCGCCGTGGTCTCCACCGCGGCCGCGTACGCGATGGGTGTCGACCGGCGCACCATCGACCTGGGGACGCAGGGCTTCAGCGGCTGTCTGACCGGCATCGCCCTGTACATCTTCCTGGGGCCCCACCCCTCGACGTACCTGCTGACCATCGGCGGCGCCGTGGTGTGCGTACTCGCCTACTCGGCGCTGACCGCCGTGGTGGAGCCCTGGGGGCTGCCGGTGCTGACCGCGCCGTTCTGTGTGGTCGTCGGGGTGGTCCTGGCGGCGGCCCCCGCCTTCACCAGGGTCTGGCCCGGCGGCAGCGCCTCGGCCCTGCCGCTCGCCGCCGAACCCGGCGTCAGGTACACCTGGACCGACCTGTGGCACGGGTTCTTCGCCAACATCTCCCAGGTCGGCCTCTCGGCGCACTGGTACGTCGGCGCGATCATGCTGGTGGGGCTCTTCGTCGGCGGGATCCGCCATGGGCTGGCCGCCGTCGTCGGCAGCGCCGTGGCGGTGCTCCTGTCCTGGGCCCTGGGCGCACCGCCGGCCGCGGTCGCGGTGGGTGTCTACGGCTACAACGCGGTCCTGGTGGCCGTCGCGATGGGAGGCATGTTCCTGGCCAGGACGGTGCCGAACGCGCTCTACACCCTGGTGGCCGTGGCCGTCACGACGGTGCTGACCGCCGCCCTGAACGCCTACTTCGCGCCCTTCGGCGGACGCACCCTCAGCTGGCCCTTCATCATCACCACCTGGCTGTTCCTCGCCGCGGCCGCTTCCCTGCCGCAGATCCGGCGCGCCACCTGACGAAGCACATGAAGGGGCCCCGACGACGAGCCGTGGCTCGCCGTCGGGGCCCCTTCCCGTCCCTGCTCCCGCTTACTTGCCCAGGGCGCTGTTGTTGCAGCCCATGGACGAGCCGAGGGTGGTGGACTGGGCTCCCGCCGCACCCTCGCCGCCCAGCAGGTTGCCGGCGATGCCATTGCCGATCCCGACCTCGCCGAGGACGTCGACGTTGGTGTCGTGCGATCTGCACGAGCTGCCCTGCTTGATGTCGAACTTGGTGCCGTAGTCGCCGCCCGCGTAGGCGGTGCCGGCGCCGAGAATGCCGATGGCGCCGAAGGCGGCCGCCACGACGGCAGCCGTGCGAAGCTTGCGCATTTCTTCTCCGGTGGGTTGAGCGGATTCGATCTGTGACGGATCGACTTCGTACAGTTACGGAGGCTAATAAGAAGTAATCCCGGAGTCGCGCAACGACGCGCCGGATTGTATGATCGAGATTTTTGCAACACGCCCTGTGACCTGCGCAGTTCCGGGCGCTGGCGACGAGAACGGGAGCCTGCGCCGCGCGGTGAACCACCTGTTCGGTCGCACCGCACCCGACGAGTTCGGTCGCGCACCCCTGCGGACGCCCCCCGGGTGCTGTGGCCGGCCGTCGGCGGGTGGTATCTCGTCCGCGATCTGTGCACTGGCGCGATCAGGTGACCGCGTGGCGTGGGCGTCCGGGCCTTTCCCGCGCGGGTGGAAGGGTGGCGCATGGAAGCAGTACGCCGACCACGCGAAGTAAGCCAGGAGCCGCTATGCGCCGTGTACTCGCCACCCTCGTGGGAGCCCTCGCTGTCACCGGGGCCTTCTCCGCCCCCGCCCATGCCGGCGATCCCGCTCCAGGTGGCACTCCCAGCTCGGGCCTGACCCAGGGGCAGGGCCTGCTGCCGACCCTGGGTGCCATCGGCAGCGCCAACAATGCCGGCAATCGCGGGCCGGGCGTCGTCGGCCTCATCGGCGAACCCGTGCGGGCGAACACCAACATCGGCGGACTACAGGTCGGCCAGCTGCCCCTGGGGCTGCTCAGCCCGCAATGAGCGTCCCGCGCGTGGGTCCGTGGCGAGGCGGTCGAGAACGAGCCCGGATACGCCCCTCGTGACGGTGCATCGGATTTTCCGGAAAGCCTCTCGTCGTTTCTTCGAGGGTGATCGCCGCGGAAAGGCCGCGCCGTAGAGTCGGAAATCGATGGCACTCCTCGGCTGGTGGAGAGCATGCGCCAAGCTGAAAGCGTGATCGAAATGCCGGATTCGTAGCCTTCCTCCTCCGGTCTCGTTAAGTCTTGTGCGGTCCGCGGCCGTGACCGCACTGCTAAGGAGGAGTCACATGCTCAAAAAGGTCATCGCCGCTTCGGCTGCCACCGGCGGCCTGCTGCTCGCGGGTGCGGGCACGACCGTCGCCGACACCGGTGCGCACGGGGCCGCCGTCGGTTCTCCCGGCGTCCTGTCCGGCAACCTGATCCAGGTGCCCATCCACATCCCGACCAACATCTGCGGCAACACGCTCGACATCCTGGGGCTGCTCAACCCCGCGTTCGGCAACCGCTGCGTCAACGTCGACAAGTCGGGCCACCGCATGCGGCAGCACCATATGTCGCAGAGACACCACACGCCGCAGACGAAGCAGCACCAGGCCAAGCCGGTGCAGCACCACCAGCACCACCAGCAGCACCACCAGCACCACCAGCACCACCGTGCGCAGGTGAGCCGGGTGACCACGCACGAGAGCGTGCAGCACCGCCACCACGTTGCGCCCGCCGTACACCCGCAGCTGGCGCACACCGGTGCCGAGCGGCCCAACCTGGCGATCCCGGCCGGCGCCAGCGCCGGGCTGATCCTGGGCGGCGTCCTGCTCTACCGCCGGGGGCGCCGGGCTGCCGCCCGCGGCTGACGGTGGCCGGCGGCGGCGAGCGGACGAGGCCGTCACCCGGTCAGGCATGAGTGTGGGGCCCGGTATTCACCGGGTCCCACACTCATGCGTCGTATCGGTGCGGCGATCAACGCCCCAAAGAATTCCCGGGGTTGGCAAATGGGTGACGGCGTGGGGGGTGCCGTGACCGGGTCGGGGGAAATGGCGTTGCCCCTGGGAGAGAACAGCGAATGGACTCGTGGGTCGTCGCAGGGATTTCGCTTTCCCTGGTACCGGGGCGGCTCGCGATGTCATCAGAATTCCATGTACAGGCAATGAAGGGCCGAGGGTTCCATGCGCAAGCTTCAGCAGGTCGCGCTCGTCGTCGCAGCGGCCGGCGGTCTGTCCGCCATCGGTGCCGGCGCCAGTAACGCCGACGCTCCCGTCGGGTACAACGGCTACGGCGGTGCCCCGTCCACCACTCCGCAGCAGGACGCCCCCCAGGCCGCCGCGTGGACCGCCGCGCAGGCCACGTCGCACGCCTCCGGCTATCAGGCCGGCCCGCAGGCTGCCCCCCAGGCCGCTGCCCCCCAGCCGTCCGCCCCGCAGGTCAACCCCCAGGTCAACCCGCAGTTCAACCCGAAGCTCTCCCCGCAGATCGCGCAGGTGCTGCCGCAGGCCTCCCAGCCGGAGCAGAACAACCTCTTCCGCCCGTACCAGGAGTGCAGCCCGGAGACGTTCCTCGACGCCAACCTCCCGATCGGCGTGCTTGCCGCGCCGCAGACCTTCGGCACCACCTGCACCCAGGCGAACACCCAGGCCAACGCCTTCGCCACCGCCAGGTAGGGCCGTTGGCGTCGCCACCCGCGACGCCCCGCCGCGGGCCCTTCGGGGGGATCCTCCGAAGGGCCCGTTCGCATGCCGTGCGGCCGGGGTGCGCGGTGCGGCCGAACAGGTGGCGCGCAGGGGAAAGGTGGCCCACCTTCCGGCCGACGGCGCTCTGAACTGCCCCGAGTGCGGGGCGACTTCCGATCCTCTTGTCGCATGATCGGCGCGTCGCTGAGCGGTTGCAGAATTATTTCGTATTAACCTCCCTAATCGTACGAAGTTGGTACGAAATGGACTGCATCGGCTCAACCCATCCGGAGAAGACATGCGCAAGCTTCAGAAGGCCGCCGTCGTGGCCGCCACCCTCGGTAGCGTCGCGATCCTCGGCGCCGGTACCGCCTACGCCGACGGCCACGGCGGCAACCAGTTCGACATCAAGCAGGGCAACTCGTGCCGGTCGCACGACCTGAACGTCGACGTCCTCGGCGAGGTCGGCATCCTCAACGGCGTGCTGGGCAACGCGCTCAACGGCGAGGGTGCCCCGGGTGCCCAGTCGACCAGGATCGGCTCGTCCATGGGCTGCAACACCAGCGCCTTCTGAGCGTCTGGCAGACACGCAAGCACCAGCTGATCACACACGGGTCCCGGCGCCGCCACACGGCAGGCGCCGGGGCCCCTGCGCGTCCGCCTCCCGGATCCCGATTCCGATGGCGAGTTGGGGCACGGGGACGGGGTTTCGACGGTCCGTTCGTCGTCGCGACAAACGGGCGGGGCGGGGCGTCGCCGTCCTCGAACAACCCCGCTGCGTCAAAAGACTTGGGCCGGCCTGGAGCCAAATGGCAATGGTGCTACGGGAATTGCCGGGATCGCGTTCAGATCCTTTTCGGCGCCTCGGGCAGGGCGGAAACGTGCGGCCCGGTTTCTCCGACGAGGGCTTCTCCTACGGGCGGAGAAGCCGGGCCGCATGGCGCTTCGGAACATCACATCATCATCGGGAGGGGCTCGATGCGAGGGGGCGAACGTATTTCGCGGCGCCGGCGGTCCATCGCCGCCCGAGAATGCAGGACGACGGGCGGTCGGGGCGGTGCACGCGTAAGGGGGAACCGCGCGATTGCGGCCGCGCGGTGATCAACACCCCAAAGGATTCTCGCGGTTGGCAAATGGGTGACGGCGTGGGGGGTGCCGTGACCGGGTCGGGGGAAATGGCGTTGCCCCTGGGAGAGAACAGCGAATGGACTCGTGGGTCGTCGCAGGGATTTCGCTTCTCCCTGATACCGGGGCAGCCTGCGGTGGCCACGCCGGCGGTCCATGGTGTCCGACGTGATTCAGAGGTGAGGCGATGGGATCCGCCATCGGCTTTGAGGAGCGTGGAGGGCAGCGCGGCGCACGCCGTCGCGGCCTGCGTGGGGCTTCCGCCGTGGTGAGGCACGGGGTGTGCAGGGCGGTGCGTCCGTGAAGCCCCGGGGTTGTTGCCGCTGTCGGCGCACTCAAGACAGCAACGAGTCATCAGATTTCCAAGTACAGGCAATGAAGGGCCGAGGGTTCCATGCGCAAGCTTCAGCAGGTCATGCTCGTCGTCGCAGCGGCCGGCGGTCTATCTGCGATCGGTGCCGGCGTCAGTTATGCCGACGCTCCCGTCGGGTACAACGGCGCCGCCCCGCCGCCCGCTCCGCAGGCTCCTGCTCCCGCTCCCGCTCCGCAGCAGTACGCTCCGCAGCAGTTCGCTCCCCAGCCGCAGGCTCCTGCCTATGCTCCGGCTCCTGCTCCGCAGCAGGCGGCTGCTCCTGCCTATGCTCCGGCTCCTGCTCCCGCTCCGCAGCCGGTTGCTCCTGCTCCCGCTCCTGCCCCTGCTCCGCAGCAGTTCGCCCCCCAGCCGCAGGCTCCTGCCTATGCTCCGGCTCCTGCTCCGCAGCAGGCCGCTGCTCCCGCGCCTGCTCCGGCTCCCGCACCTGCCCCGGCTCCTGCGCCAGCTCCTGCGCCTGCTCCCGCTCCCCAGCAGGCGGCGCCGCCGGCTCCGGCCCCTGAGCCGCCCGCTCCGCAGCAGGCCGCCCCCGAGGCTGCTCCGCACCACGAAGGCCCCCACGCCACTGCATCGGCCTCCTCGCACGGCGCCGCGCAGGCTTCCGCCTCGGAGGGTTCCCACCACGACGCTCCGCAGGCCGCCGCCCCTGCTCCGGCGCCGCAGCAGTCGGTACCGCAGGTCGTCCCGCAGGTGGTTCCTCAGGCGGCCCCGCAGGTCACCCCGCACGTGGCCCCGGAGGTCGTGGTTCCGCAGATGGTCCACCCGCAGTCCGCCCCGCAGGTGGCCCCTCAGGTCAACCCGCAGTTCAACCCCGAGGTCAACCCGCTGATCAACCCGCTGGTCTCGCCGGGCATCCCGCAGGTCTCCCCCTTCGGGCTCGGGCGGCTCGCGGCGGCTCCGGTGGGGCAGCTCGACCTGCCCCGCATCTCCTGACCGTTCGAGGACGCGTACCCGGAGCGCCGCCCGCGGGCACCGCTCGACGCCCGTCCTTCGATCGGCCTGTTCGCCACCCCGAGGCCCAGGGCGTCGTCCGACGCCCGGCCGCGGGGCGCCTCCGCCCGTTCCGGCCGGTCGACGCCGTGCCGGGCGGTGCGGGGCAATTCCTGTTGGGCTCCCGTCACTGTAAGAAGTCGATCTGCTTCAGGTCGCATCCGCACAATCACCGGAGAAGAAATGCGCAAGCTCCAGAAGGCTGCCGTCGTGGCTGCCGCCGCCCTCGGCAGCGTCGGTGCCCTCGGCGCCGGTTCCGCCTACGCCCACGGCGAGCCGGGCCACGACATGGGCCTCCAGCAGGGCACCTCGTGCCGGACGCACGACATGAACATCGACGTGCTCGGAACGGTCGGGGTCCTCAACGGCGTGGCCGGCAATGCGCTCAACGGCGAGGGCAACCCGGGCGCGCAGCCCACCCACCTGGGTTCGAAGATGCGCTGCGACAACGCCGCCGGCTGAGCGCGGGACGTCGCGAAGTCAACCGAGAGGGTCCCGTCGTCCGAGCCGTAGGCCGGACGACGGGACCCCTCTTTGCGTCGTCCCCGCGGGTGCGGGCGCCGGCGTCTCTACCGCTGGGGCTCACCGACCATGTGGGGCAGCTGGGATCCGGGAGCGGGCGCCGTGTTGGAGCAGGTGACGGACGGGCCGATCTGGGTCGCCCCGTTGTTCAGCAGACCGCTGGAGGGCCACGACACGGGCTTCATCGCAAGGCAGTCCTGCGTCTGATGGAGGTTGTACCTGCCGTCCTCGCCGGCGCTGTCGACGTTTCTCTGTTGGCAGGTGAGGTTGCCTTGGATGTCGCGGGTGCAGTTGGTCGCGGTCCCTCCGGGGTACGCCTGGGCGGATCCGGTGAAGGCCACGACGAGGCCACCCAGGAGCCCGGAGACGACTGCGATCTGCTTCCGACTGAACATGTGGTGCGTTCCTTTGTGATCGATGCCCGGGCGTCGTGCACGGTGAGTGGCACGGGCCCGGGCTCTGAAGAAGGTCGAGAAAAGGGCCCCGGCGCCGAGTCTGGCTCGGACGCCGGGACCCCTTCCCATTACTTGCCGAGCGCGCTGTTGTTGCAGCCCATGCTCGAACCGATCGGGGTGGACTGAGCGCCCGCGGGGCCCTCGCCGTTGAGCGCGTTGCCCAGCACGCCGTTGAGGACGCCGACCTCACCGAGGACGTCGACGTTGAGGTCGTGGGACCGGCAGGAGCTGCCCTGACCGATCTTGAAGTCGTTGCCGCCGCGGCCGTCGGCCTGGGCGGTGCCGGCGCCGAGGATCGCGACGCTGCCGAGGGCGGCGGCCACGACGGCAGCCTTCTGAAGCTTGCGCATATCTTCTCCGGATGGGTTGAGCCGATGCGATCTGTGAGGGATCGACTTCGTACAGTTACGGAAAGCTAATACGAAATGTCCCGCAGTCACTCAGCGACGCGCCGGATGTTATGACCATCATGCTCGGGGTGTGGCCCGGAATTGCTCCGCACCCCGAGCGGTCAGGCCCTTTGCGCTGTGCGGTGGTTGTCGGCGCCGGCGGTAATTCACTCATTCGGTCGCACTGTGTGCGACGTATTTCCGTATGGACGCCCGGTGTTGATGGGCTGTCATGCAAACGGGCCCTTCGAGGGAATTCCCCCGAAGGGCCCGGAACGGGCGTCGCGTGCGGCTACCCCCGGCGGTCTTAGCCGGTGAAGGCGTGGTTGAACTGGCCGCAGGTGGTGCCCCAGGTCTGCGGGGCGGCGAGGACGCCGATCGGGAAGTTGGCGTCGAGCACCGTCTGTGGGCTGCACTCCTGGTACGGACGGAAGTTGTCGACCACCCGCGGCCCACCGCCGTGGGCGTAGGCGGCGCCGGCGCCGGCACCGATGGCGGAAAGACCGCCGGCTGCGGCGACGATCACGACCTGCTGAAGCTTGCGCATGGAACCCTCGGCCCTTCATTACCTGTGCATAGAGGCCTGATTGCCTTCTGTGACCGTGTGAACACTAGCAGTAGTCGACTTGGGGGTTCCAGTCCACTTGGCTGCGCGCCTTGTGTCGAAGCAGGAAAAGGCGGTGAAAGTCGTTGCAGCGATCGGCGAATGAGATGGGCGAATGGCGAGTTCGGGGAGGTACGGCGGTGGAGGGAAAGGGAATTCGCCTGCCGCGTTCTCCACCGGAAAGAGTGGAGGGGGCGTCCGCGCATTCGGTTTCGTTGTGTGCGCGGTTCGGGGCCCGTTGTGCGGACGGTGGTCGTCCGGCCGGGACTTGTGGCTTTCGGGCGCCGGTGAACGGGGTGGACGGCCTGCCGTGCGGGCGAATCGTCCGGCGGGACCTCTGCGTTGGGCATCGAGGGGCGGAGCGGGGGTGCTGGGGCGGCGCCCGGGCCGGTGCCGGTGGGGTGGTGGCACCGGCCGGGGCGCGTGCGTCGGAGGTGTCGCGTCAGCTGGTGGCGAGGGGGCGCTTGCCGTGCAGGTCCTCGGCGTCGTACGCGCCGGGCTGGTCGGTCAGCTTGAGGGTGAAGGTGGTGAAGACCTTCCGGCCGTGCACGGTCTTGGGGTCGGAGAGCGTGACCGTCGCCTTCAGCGGCTTGTCGAGGCAGGTGTCCAGGCACCAGGTGCCGGTGACCCGTCCGGTGCCGACCGCGTGCTTGGCGCCCCACTGCTCCCAGTTGACGTGGTTGACGGACGTGAACTCGGACAACACCAGGTTCGCGGGGCTCCGCTCGGCGCGGCCATTGTCCGCGTTCTCCTCGCCGTAGTGGTTGATGACGTAGGGGGTGCTGGCCGTACGGAGGGTGCTCGCGCTGTGCACCGCGTGAACGGTGCGCTGCGAGGCGGTGGTTGCGTCGGCGGCCTGCGCGGTGGCGAACATGCCGAGGACGGCGACGCCGGCCAGGGCTGCCCCCATGGCCGTTCGCGTGCGGCGGGTCCTGGTGGTGGTGCGGTTCATGGCTCTCGCTCCGGTGCGTGGGGATCGGTCGGCGCGTCAGACGCTATGGGGGGCGCTTCTCCATGGTCTGTCGATCTTGTAACAGACGTCCATCGACGGCTGTTACAAGATCGACATGCGGTACTCGCCTGTGCCGGCCGGGGCGTCAGTCGTGGCGGAAGCGGCGCAGGGCGACGGTCAGGAGGACGACGGTCAGCAGCGCCGCGGCGCATCCGGTGGTCATCAGCGGCGCCAGCGCGCCAGGTTCACCGGCGGCGCGCAGCGCCCCCATGTAGTCGAAGACCGGTAGGCCGTTGGCGATGGTGTACCAGAGCGGCAGGTAGACCGCCTGGAAGAGCCGGTGGGTGCGGCTGAGGGTGCCCAGGGCGAGGGCCAGGGACGGGATGAAGAGGGCGCCGGCGGCCCAGGCCGCCACGCCGGGCCCGTCGGCCGCCGCGAGCAGCCGGACCAGCGGGCCGAGTCCGGCCGCCGCGGTGACGGTCAGGCCCGCGGCCGCTTCGGCCAGGACCCGGCGGCGCACCGCGGGGTAGCCGCCGAGCATGCCGTCGAGGCCGTGCTCCTGCCGTTGGGTGCCCAGCCGCGACCAGATCAGCAGCGGCCAGAGCCAGGCCAGCGGCAGCATGATGCGGATGACGCCGTGGAGCGTGGGCGCGGCCAGCCCGGCGACCAGGAGCAGCGCGGCGCCCAGCCACCACCACCAGCGCACGCCCTGCACCAGGATGCGCACCTCGCCGGCCCACAGGCGCAGCATCACCGGGCCCGGCTCCGGGCGGGTGCGGGGGAGGGAGAGGGCGGCGGGGACGGCGGGCCGGGGCGGGCCGGGGTGGCTGCCCTCCGCCGCGCCGACCGGCCCGACCGGCCCGACTGGTAGAGGCCCCGCGTACCCGGTGCGGCGGGGCGTGCGCCGTCCCGCCCGGCGGTCCCGTGCCGGATCGAAGCGGTCGAACCAGAGCGCCGGTAGCAGGGCGACGGCCATGGCGATCAGCAGCACCGCCAGCCGCCCGAGGAGGTATCCGGCGTCGGGGCGGAAACCGTCCCAGGTGAACTGTCGCAGCGGGGTGTCCAGATAGGTCAGGCCGAGGCTGAACTCCCCGCCCGCCGCGATGTGCTGGGCGTCCAGCGCCGCCTGCATCGACCTGGCCACGCTGTGCACGCCGATGCCGTCCAGCGGCAGTCCGGGCCCCTGGCCGGCCGTCGCGAGGACCAGCCAGAGGCAGAACCACACGACGTTGCCCAGCCCGGTGCGCAGCAGCGGCAGCGACTCGAAGAGCAGGGCGAGGGCCGCGGTCACGGCCACCAGGGGCAGCGCGATCAGCACGAACGGCTGCCAGAGGGCCAGCGGATCGACGGCGTACGACTCGCCGCGGGCCAGCTGCATGGCGAGGGCGGTGACCGCGAGCACGGCGAGCAGGGACGACAACACCAGTAGGTTGCTGAGGAACTTGCCGGCCAGGTACCGGGACGTGCGCAGCGGCGTCGCGGCGAGCAGCTGGCCGACGCGGGTCGCCCGGTCGCGGTCGAGGGCGTTGCGGACGAGGGTGAAGCCCCCGAGGCTGATCCACAGGCCGCCGGCCAGCGCCGTGGCCATCCCGACGTAGGCGCTGTTGTAGACCCCGCGGTGGTCGCCGATCTGGAGGATCAACCAGCGGGCGTCGGCGTCGGGCACCGCCACGTATCCCAGGGCGACGGCGGCGGCCAGGACGACGAGGTACGCGGGGCGGCGTACCCGGTCGCGGAAGTCGGCCACCGCGAGGGCGGCGAGCGTGCGTGGCATCGCGTCACACCACCCCGGCCCGGAACGACGGCGGTACGGGCCCCGGCGTGCCCCGGCCCGCGGCGGCCGCCCGCCCGATGAGGGCGAGGTAGGCGTCCTCCAGATCAGGGGCCAGCGGCACCGCGCCCTCGTAGGGCAGAGTGCGCGACAGCAGCCGGAGGCGGACGCCGTCGGCGGTGCGGACCGCGCGGCTGACGGTGTGGCGCTCCCGCACCGCCGGTACGGCGGCGGGGTCGACGAGCACCTCCCACACCTGGCCGGCCACCTCGCTCAGCAACTCCTCGGGCGTGCCACGGCGCTCCAGCCGTCCGCCGGCCACCACCGCGATGTCGGAGGCCACCGAGGCGACATCGGAGACGATGTGGGTGGAGAGCAGGACGACCCGGTCGGCCGCCAACTCGCTGAGCAGATGGCGGAAGCCGACACGTTCCTCGGGGTCGAGGCCCGCGGTCGGCTCGTCCACGATGATCACCTGGGGGTCGGCGAGCAGCACCTGCGCGATCCCGACCCGGCGCACCATGCCTCCGGAGTACGTGCCCAGGGGGCGCTTCACCGCCTCGGTGAGGTGCAGGAGTTCCAGCAGCTCCTCGATCCGGGCCCGGGCGGTCCGGGCCGAGACGCCCTTGGCGGCCGCCAGATAGCCCAGGAACTCGCGCGAGGTCAGGTTCGGGTAGACCCCGAAGTCCTGCGGGAGGTACCCGAGGGCCCGGCGCAGCGCATCGGGCCGGGCGACCGCGTCCTCACCGCGGAACAGGACCCGACCGTCGGTGGGCCGGGTGACCGTGGCGGCGATCCGCATGAGGGACGACTTGCCCGCGCCGTTGGGGCCCAGCAGGCCGGTCAGTCCGGGCTCCAGACGGAGCGTCAGATCGTCCACGGCCCGCTTGCCGCCCCGGTAGACCTTGCTGAGACGGACGAGGTCGAGCACGTTCAGCCCTTCCCGGTCAGGGCGGTCTTCCGGCCGTCCTTGGTGACGGCGATGCCCTTGGGGACCTCGACCTTGAACCGGGCGTCGCAGAGCGCGAGCCCGCTGCACCCGGCATCGATGTCGAGGGTGTCGCCCCGCAGGACCCACGTCAGGTGCTCGGTGCCGGCGGCGGCGTCGAACCAGCGGGTGACCTTGATGTCCTTGCGGTCGGTGGCGACCAATTCGGTGGCGACCTCGTGCGTCGTCACCTTCAGGGCCGTGCCGGCGTACCGGAAGGTCTTCGCCTCGGGGGTCGCCTTCGAGGCATCCACGGAGCAGCCGGTGAGGGCGAGGGCGGCGGCGACGGCCGCCGCGGCGACGGTGAATCGGGCGGCGGTGACACGGGCGGCGGGCCGTTGCGCGACGGCAGACGGGAACATCGGATCCTCCGGGTACGGGAGCGACGGGCGCTGAACTCCCCCGAGGATTCCGGCGCCGGAGGTCCGGCACATCTGCCGTTCGGCAGATATCGGCTCAGCGACCGGCGGCGGCCGGCAGCAGCGCGCTGACCCGCCAGCCCGCCTGGTACGGCCCGGCCTCCAACGCACCGCCCAGTGCGCTCACCCGCTCGGTGAGGCCCGCCAGCCCGGTCCCGCCGCGCGGGCGTTCCCGCGGTACCGCGCCCGCCCGCAGCAGGCCGCCCCCGGGCCCGGCCCCCGCTTCGTCGGCGACGGTGACCTGTACGGACCCCTCCGCGGCCCGGCCGGCGAAGACCTCGACCCGGCCGGCCCGCGGCGCATGCCGCCGGACGTTGGTCAGCGCCTCCAGCACCACGCGGTACGCGGCGTCCCCGGCCTCCCGGGACAGCGCGCCGGCCACCTCGTCCTCCAGTGACAGCGCCACCTCGGCGGCGGTCATGGACGCGAACCGGCCGACGAGTTCGGGCAGGTCCGCCAGGCCGTACAGCCGGGTCGGCGGCGGCTCGTCCCAGGTGCGGCCGTCCGCCCCGCGCAGCGTCGCCACCGTCCGGTCCATCGAGTCCAGCGCCCGCAGTCCGGCCTGCTCGATGCGGTGCAGCAGCGCGCGGTGCTCCTCGGCGGCGTCCGCCGGAGCGCCGGCGAACTGGGCCGCCTGTGCCTCCAGCACGATGCCGGTCACCTCGTGGGCGACGAAGTCGTGCAGATCGCGGGCGACTTCGAGGCGCTGCTCGCGTCGGGCCAGCGCCACCGCGTGCGCCCGCCGGTTGTCCAACGACCGCAGGTAGAGCCCGACGCCGGTCGCGCAGGCGGCCGGGAAGAAGGCGAGCGAGGCCGCGAAGACCGTCTCCGTCAGGCCCGCGTGCGGTGCGTGCAGGGTGAAGCGCAGCGGCAGCAGGACGGTGGCGGCGCCGGTCAGGGCGGCGACCACGCCCACCCGGCGGCCGGGCACATGGCGCACCACCCGCTCCAGGAGGACCAGCAGCGCGACCGTCTCGAAGGGGAACCAGAGCAGGACCAGGCCGGGCTTCCCCATGTGACCGAGGTCCGCGGCGAGCGAGAGCAGCGCGGTGCCGGCCGCCGCCCGGTCCAGCGGGAGCCGGCCGCCCGCCGGCCGGACCAGGATCGCCACGGCCAGGGTCAGGGCGGCCATGAGCGCCGGCAGCCAGCCGTCGAGCGGTGCCAGGGCGGCGGGGGCGAGCATGCAGACCGCGGCGGTCGCGGCCCACCACGTCCGTGCCCGCCGGCCACGGGAGATGTGGTCCATGACGGTGAGGCTAAGGGGTGTTCCGTAACCCCTGGCGGGCGGCGAACCCGACAAGTGCCCTAGGGAGTCCGCCCCGTCGCATACCCCAGCTCCCAGGCCCGGACCGCCACCCCGACCCGGTTCCGCACCTGCAACTTCCGCTGGATGCTGGCGACGTGCGTCTTGACCGTGCCGGCGGAGATGAACAACTCGCGGGCGATGTCGGCGTTGGTCCTGCCCTCGGCGACCTTCCCGGCGATCTCCCGCTCCCGCTCGGTCAGCACCTCCTCGCGCCGCCCGGGCCGGCGCCGGGCCGGGGCGCCGGTGACGTGCTCCAGCAGCCGTACCGTGATCGACGGGCTGATCAGGCTGTCCCCGGCCATCGCCGCCCGGACCGCCTCGACCAGCAGCGCCGGCCCCGACCGCTTGAGCAGGAAGCCCGAGGCGCCGAAGCGCAGCGCCGGGTAGACGTACTCGTCGAGGTCGAAGGTCGTCACGATCACTACCCGGACCGGATGGGGCACGGCGGGATCGGCCAGCCGGCGGGTGACCTCCAGACCGTCCATCCGCGGCATCCGGATGTCCACCAGCGCCACGTCCGGCGTGAGCGCACGCCCCAGCTCCACCGCGTCCACGCCGTTCGCCGCCTCGCCGACCACCTCCATGTCGGGCTGGCTCTCCACGATGCGGCGCATCCCCCGGCGGACCATCTCCTGATCGTCGGCGATGAGCAGTCGAATCGTCACGAGCAGGGATTCTGCCGCACGTCCGGGCCGAGTCCCCACCACGGGCACCGCACGCGGAGCCGGCGGTACGCGGGCGGCGGCGGTCACGGCGCTGGTGCGCACCCGGATGCGCCGGTGGGTGGCGTTCCAGGCGTCGACGGCGGCCTGGAGCGCCGACTTGAGCGGCTCGCTCGCGTAGTGCGTCAGCAGCGTCGGCGTCACCGGCTCGCCGGGGCGGTCGTCGGACGGCGTCGCGCACCCCGCGGCGGCCAGCAGGGCGGCGCCGAGCCCGCCCGCGGCCCCGGCCGTCACCGTCCGCCGCCGCACTGCCCCTCCCCTTCCCGCCCCGGCTCTTCCCGCCCCGGCTCTTCCCACCCCAGCACCGCGAACGTCCGGGTCGTGGTGAAGCCGTTGTGGCGGTACAGCCGCCCCGCCGGGCCGTGTTCGCCCGTCCACAGGAACCAGGCACCGTGTGCGCCCAGCGCCCGCATCCGCGCAAGCGTCCGGTGCAGCAGCACCTTCCCCAGGCCGGCGCCGCGCAGCTCCGCGCGCACCCCGAAGGGGCCGAACCGCTCGACCGCGCCCTCGTACGCCCCGTGCATCGCCCAGCCCGCCAGCCGCCCGTCCGGG
Organism: Streptomyces sp. NPDC048506; assembly: GCF_040651315.1. Lineage (NCBI taxonomy): Bacteria > Bacillati > Actinomycetota > Actinomycetes > Kitasatosporales > Streptomycetaceae > Streptomyces > Streptomyces sp. NPDC048506. Next base: position 118,438 of record NZ_JBEZIX010000016.1, on the reverse strand, counting down.
GCACGGGCGAGGACGATGCGCTCCAACGGGGCGCCGCAGGTCAGAGAGTGCCGGATGGCCCGCGCCCAGTCGGGCGCGAACTCCCCCTCGGCCAGCCGGACCAGGTCCACCAGATCGTCGTCGGACGGTGTGCCGAACCGGAACCCGCGCGCCACCAGGGCCTCCTCGTGCCGCCGTACCGCCTCCGGCAGGCGGTAGCCGACCAGGCTGCGGTCCATCGCGACGGCCTCGTAGCGGGTCCGGAAGCCGAGCCGGGCCAGCAGCCGGTCGGCCTCCGGGTACGCGGCCCGGTCCAGGCCGGGCAACACGTAGTGGGGGGCGTACGCGGCGAAGCCGACCCGACTGCGGCCGTGGCCGCGCAGCCAGTCGAGGGCGTCGGTCAGCAGCCGGTGGCCGAGGCCCGCGCGGCGGTGCGCCGGATCGACGAAGAAGAAGGGGATCCAGCCGTCGTCCGGCTCCAGATCGGTGCCGGCCAGCGGCGTACGGCGGCGCACCGCGTACGCGGCGCCCACCACCAGCCCGTCGCACACGGCCACCCGCAGGCCCTCGGCGTCGAAGTTGGGGTCCAGCAGGACCAGCGTGCGGAAGCGGTCGGCGCTGATCGGGTCGCCCGGGGCACTCCGGCATCAGGCCGCCAGCAGCGAGGGCCCGTCCCCGGGCCGGAAGGCGCGGAGCTCGGGGCGCGGCGGGCAGGAGATGTCGGGCATCGGACGACTACATACCGCAAAACCGGCATCCTGGCGACGGTGCGCGCACGGATGGCGCCGCCCACGTGGCGGGTACCGGACACGGCAGGCATGTTGAGGAGGAGACAGCCCGGCCGGCCCGCGGACGGGGCACCGGGAGGCTCCCACATGCTTCGGAGATCGTTGCGGATCCCCGCCGCGGGAGTCGCGTACCTGGTGACGGCGGCGGTGTCGTCGTCCGCGATGGCGTCCGGCCCGGAGGAGTACGCCGACGTCGTGGTCGCCCGCGAGGCCCGGGCCGGCCCCGGCACCGCGGCCGCGCTGGTGATCGCGCACCGCGGCGCCTCCCACGACGCACCCGAGAACACCCTGGCGGCCGTGGACGCCGCACGGCGCCGCGGGCTCATATGGGTCGAGAACGACGTACAGCGCACCAAGGACGGCCGGTTGGTCGTCATCCACGACACCACGCTGGAGCGGACGACCGACGCCGCACGGGTGTTTCCCGGGCGGGCGCCGTGGCGGGTGGGGGACTTCACCGCCGCCGAGATCGCCCGGTTGGACGCCGGAAGCTGGTTCGGCAGGCGGTTCGCGGGGGAGCGGATACCGACGCTCGCCGCGTATCTCCGCCGTTTGGACCACAACGGGCAGCGGCTCCTGCTGGAGATCAAGGCCCCCGAGCGCTACCCGGGGATCGAGCCGGAGGTGGTGCGGGAACTGCGGGCCCGGGGCTGGCTGGACCGGGCCCACGTCCGCGGCCGGCTGGTGGTGCAGAGCTTCTCGCCGGCCTGCGTGAAGACCGTGCACGCGCTCGTGCCGCAGGTGCGTACCGGGGTCCTGGGCGCGCCCGACGCGGCCGCGCTGGCCCGCTACGCACTCTTCGCCGACCAGATCAACCCCCGCCAGTCCGCGCTCAGTTCGCGCTGGCTCGCGGCCGTGCACCGGCTGCGCGGACCGCACGGGCGCCGGCTGGAGGTCTATGTGTGGGACGTGGCGAAGAACACGAACGCGCGGTCGCTGCGCGCGCGAGGGGTCGACGGCGTCATTGAATAGGGCCTGCGGGGCGGGAATCGGTGGGGAATGCCCGGTTCTTGACGGCGCCTCCACGGCCTGCCGGGCGTCGCCGCACCCGGCGACCCGTGAAGGAGCTGTGGAGGGCACACGCGCGCCGGGTGACCACGTCGGGCCGGGATTTACGGGATTCCCGCCGCGCAGCTAAGGTGCCTGAGATGTTCGACGCCGCCACCCTCCCCATAAATAAACCAAGACGCAGGATTTGGCTTTTGGGTTCCTCTTTCCGGCCCGGTGCGGGCCAGCGTCCGACTCCTCCCCTGGATGTGTTCCGGGAGGCTCCTTGAGCAACGACTTTCCGGTGTACGGCGAACGGCGGGTTCCGCTCCCCGCGCCCCGCCAGGTGCCACAGGGCACGCCGAGCCGGGCGGGCGCGCCGGTGCCCGCGCAGACCGGCAGCGTGACGGCGACGACGGCGACGGCGGTGGCGCCGACGGCCCCGGCGGGACCGGCAACGGACCGCCCCGCGACGGCCACCGGCCATCGCGGCAGGCCCAGGGGCCACGCCAAACACCGTGGCCGGGGACGGGCCGGGAACGCTGCCGGGGGCGACGCCGGAGCGAAGCCGCGCGACGCATTCTTCGACAACGCCAAGTACCTCGCCATCGTGTTGGTGGCGATGGGGCACTCATGGGAACCACTGCGGCACGGCAGCCGTTCCGCGGCGGCGCTCTACCTCACCGTCTACGCCTTCCACATGCCGGCATTCATCATCATCTCCGGCTATTTCTCGCGCAGTTTCGATATGCGCAAGGACCGGCTGCAACGGCTGATCACCGGCGTCGCGGTCCCGTACGTCCTCTTCGAATGCGCTTATACGCTCTTCAAGAGATGGGCGGACGACGACCCGCACTATCCGATCAGCCTGATGGACCCGTGGTATCTGACGTGGTTCCTGGCCGCCCTGTTCATCTGGCGGCTGACCACGCCGCTGTGGAAGATCGTGCGTTGGCCGGTGCCGCTCGCCCTGGCCATAGCGGTCCTGGCGTCCGTCTCGCCGGACATCGGCGACGACTTGGACATGCAGCGGGTGCTCCAGTTCCTGCCGTTCTTCGTGGTCGGACTGTCGATGCGCCCCGAGCACTTCAAGCTCGTACGCCGGAAGAAGGCGCGCATCCTGGCCGTTCCGGTCTTCGCGGGCGCGCTGGTCTTCGCGTACTGGGCGGCGCCGCGGATGAACGCCGCGTGGTTCTACCACCGTGACGCGGCGCAGGAACTCGCCGCCCCGTGGTGGAGCGGCGCGGTGATGACGCTGGCCATGTTCGGCTGCTCGCTGGTGCTGGTGGCCTGCTTCTTCGCCTGGATCCCGGGCCGGACGATGTGGTGCACGGCGCTGGGCGCGGGCACCCTCTACGGCTATCTGCTGCACGGCTTCCTCGCCAAGGGCTCCCGCTTCGGGAACTGGTACGACCACCCGTGGGTGCACACCCCGTGGGGCATGGTGCTGATCACGCTGTTCGCGGGCACCGTCGTCACCCTGCTGTGCACACCGCCGGTCCAGCGGATGTTCCGTTTCGCGATGGAACCCAAGATGACCTGGGCGTTCGCCAAGGACCCGGTGGGAGCGGCCGGCGGCCGGGGCTGACCGCGGCGCACCGAGGGCGCCCGCCCGACCGGGAGACCGGCGGGGCGGGCGCCCTCGGTGCTTCCTCGTCCTCTGGTCCCCCTGCGTACCGGTCTTTGGTCCCACACGTCTGGTCCCACACGTCCGGTCCCCGGTTCCTACGCCCCCGGGTACCGGGTCTCCGCCCCACGACCTATCGCGGCGCCCAGCCGGCCCTCCTAGGCTGACCTGCGAAGACGCCAAGCACGGGGGAGGACGCAGCATGACCACGGATTCCGAGTGGGGCGGCGAGCAACTGGATCTGGACGCCTATCTCGCCCGCATCGGCTACACGGGGGACCGCCGGCCGACTCCGGAGACCCTGCGCGGTCTGCACGCCGCACACTCGGCGGCGCTCGGCTTCGAGAACCTCGACGTCGTGCTCGGCCGTCCGATCCCGCTCGATGTGGCGGCCCTCCAGGCCAAGATGGTCCGGCAGCGCCGCGGCGGCTACTGCTACGAACAGAACCTGCTCTACGCCGCCGCCCTGGAGCGCCTCGGCTTCCGCGTCTTCGGGCTCTGCGCCCGGACCCGCATGGGCGAGCGGCGGCTGCGCCCCGCCACCCACGCGCTGCTCAGGGTCGTGCTGGACGGCGAGGACTGGATCACCGACGTCGGCTTCGGCGGCGAGGGACTCCTCGGACCGCTGCCGTTGCGCGACGGGGTGGAGGCACAGCAGGGCGGTTGGACGTTCGGCCTGGTGCACGAGGAGGGCGGGTCCGGCGACGCGGCCTGGGTGCTGCGCACCCGCCACGAGGACGGCTGGTTCGACGTCTACGCCTTCGGCACCGAGCGGCGCTTCACCGCGGACTACGCCGTCTTCAACCACTACATCTCGACCCATCCCCGCTCGCCGTTCACCGGCCAGATGGTGGTGCAGCGCCCGCTCCCCGAGCTGCGCAGCACGCTGATCGGGCGGGAGCTGACCCGTACCCGCCCGGACTCGTCACGGGAGGTGCGCGAGGTGGCCGCGGAGGAGCTCCCGACGCTGCTGGACGCGGAGTTCGGCATCACCCTGTCCGCACCCGACGCCGAGGCGCTGGTGGCGCTCCACACGGAGTGAGCGGGCCGATGACGGCGCCGCGCGTCCGGCGCCGGTGGGCTCGGTCCGCGGTGGGCCCGTGCCGCGGTGGGCCCGGCCCGCGGGGAACAGGGAACAGGGGACAGGGAGCGGGGAAGAGGGAGCAGGGGGACAGGGAGCAGGGGACAAGGAGCGGGGAAGAGGGCGCGGGGGCCTACGGGATGACCGCGATCCCCTCGATCTCGACCAGCGCCGCCTCGTCCCACAGGCGGGTGGCGCCGATCACCGCCATCGCCGGGAAGTCGCTTCCCACCAACCGCTTCCACACCCGGCCGAGCTCCCGGGCGTGCTGCCGGTAGTCGGCGACGTCGACCGCGAAGACGGTGAGCTTGACGAGGTCGGACGGGTCGGCGCCGGCGGCCGCCGCGACCTCCAGGAGGTTCGTCAGGGCGCGTGCGAACTGCTCGACGATGCCGTCCCCGACGATCCGGCCCGAGCCGTCCAGGGCGGTCTGTCCGGCGAGGAAGACCAGGGTGCCGGGGGCGGTGCGGACGGCGTGGCTGAAGCCGGTCGGCGGCGCCAGGTGCGGTGGGTTGATGCGCTCCGGCCCGCCGTGTGCGGTGCGGCCCGCGACCGGGGCGGTGCCCGGCCGGTCCTCGTCGCTCCTCGCGGTCTGCGCGCTCATCCCCGCCCGCTCCCTTCCGTCGCCAACTCGTACCGCACTCCCAGGGATTGAAGCGCGTCCTGCTCCTCCTGGGGAAGCAGTTCAGCGGAGACGGCGGAATCGAAGCCGACCGGCGGCGCGAGTTCGTCGAGCGCCTGACGGCCGAACGCGGAGTGGTCCACCAGGAGGACCCTGCGCCGGGCCGCGGCCCCTTCGGTGTCCGTCAACGCTGGTCCCTTCCCGGCGCGCCTCTCGGCCGTCCGCCCGCCATCGACCCCCTACCCGGGGAGTCTAGGGGTGTCCGACGCCCCTGGCCGGGCCCGCGGCTGCTCCGCCCGTATGCACGGCACGGTGGCGGCCGCGGCCGGAAGCGGCTCCCGACCGTCCCACGTACCCCGGGCGGCGTAGGGCCGGCACCGTACGAACGCCGCTTCGTGGTGGAAGGGCTTCGCCTGGTGCGCGTCGACCACGGCCCGGTGCTCGGGGCGGGCGGAGCCGTAGGCGTAGCGGCGCATGGCCGAGACGCTCCGCCACAGGGAGAAGGTGCCGACGAAGCGGGGCGGTCTGGCCAGGGCGAGCGAGGCGATCAGGGTGGGATCGGCCTCGGCCCGGCCGGCGGCCCGGGAGTTGGCGCGCAGGAAGGGCAGTGCCCGGCGCCACCGCAGCTGCCCCAGCGTGAGCACGGCGACCGGCCCGTCCTCGTCGTCCAGCGCGGCGCCCGGCTCCGCTTCGACCGGCATCGGGCTCCACCTGCCGGAGACCCGCACCGGCTGCAACCGCACCTGCCAGCCGTCGGCCAGCCGCCGCGCCAGTGGGCTCTCGGCGAGGAAGCCGTCCAGCGCGGCGTCGTCCTCCCAGGTGGCGATCAGCGCGGCCCGGCCCGGGTGCAGCCTGGGCGGGCCGGCCGCTATGGCGCCGGTGAACGTCGTGTGGGCGGACCGGAGACCGGGGGTGTCGCCCGGTCGTGGGCATCCGCGCAGGACGCCGGGGACGGAGCGGACGCCGAGGTCGGCGATGTGGACGGAGAGGATCACGGCAGCCCCCGTATCTCGACAGTGCACGACGCGACGGATAAGTTACTGATGCGTATACCAAGTGGTACACGACTCAGTATCCGTCATTGCGGTGACAATGGCGAGCGGAAAACACCAGCCGGATCACGCCAGATCGTGGAGCACATCGTGGAGAGGGCCGCATGAGCGAGATCGACCGCAGCCGCGCCGCGCGCGCCGAGGCCAGAACGCGGATCGAGGAGGCCGCCGCCCGGCTGTTCGCCGAGCGCGGCTTCGCGGGCACGACCATCGGCGACATCGCCGCCGAGGCCGGCCTGAGCAAGCCGATGCTCTACCGCCACTTCGACTCCAAGCAGGAGCTGCACCTCGCCCTGCTGGAGCGGCACCGCGACGAGCTGGCCGCCGCCCCGACCCGCGAACTCCTGCACGGTGAAGGCGACTTCGAAACCCGGATGACGGCGATGTACGACGCCTGGTTCGGGTATGTGCAGAGCCACCCGTACACCTGGCGGATGATGTTCCGCGACACCACCGGGGACCCGGAAGTACAGGACTTCCACCGCGAACTTCAGCGCCGACAGCGGGAAACGGACATGGCACTGCTCCGCGAGTTCGTCCCCGGCATCCCGGAGGACGAGCTGGAACCGCTCGCCGAGGCGATCCGCAGCTCGCTCTACGGACTCGCCCTGTGGTGGCTGGACCGCCCCGACCGGCCCCGCGCACTGCTGGTCGCGACGATGGTACGGATCACCCGTGGCCTGATCTCGACGGTCGAGCGCCCGGACCACAAGAGCCCGGACCGCGCAGGTCCGGGCTCCGCAGGCCCGGGCTCCGCAGATCCGGATGACGGGCACACGCCCTGAGGCCCGACCACCGGCCCCCGGTCCTCACCGATGCCCGTCCGCCGCCCCCCCCGCGCGCTACTTCGCCTCCGCATAGCACTCCACCACGGCCGTGGTGAACGGAAACCGCACCGGCGTCTCCCCGAAAGTGATCCGCCCCGCCGTCGCGGCCGCCGCCGCGATCGCCTCGGACACCGCCGGCGCCTCGTCCGCCGGGCAGTGCACGATCACCTCGTCGTGCTGGAAGAAGACCAACTCCGCCCGGAGCCCGGCCTCCCACAACGAGCGGCGCAGCGCGGCCAGCATCAGCAACGCCCAGTCGGCGGCGCTGCCCTGGACCACGAAGTTACGGGTGAACCGGCCGCGGGCCCGGGCGGTCGCCGAACTCCCGCCGTACCCCGACCGCTGCTCCTCCTCCTGCGGCAGACCCGCCTCGTCGGGCGACGCCACCGACGCCGGCGGGCAGGTGCGCCCCATCCACGTGCGCACCAGCCGGCCCTCCTCGCCGGCCCGGGCCGCCTCGTCCACGTACGCCACCGCCGTCGGATAGCGGCGGCGCAGATCGGCCATGTGCTTGAGGGCGTCACCGGACGTCTGCCCGTAAATGGCGCCCAGCAGCCCCAGCTTGGCCTGCGCACGGTCCCCGCCGAACGCACGGGCCGCCAGATCCGCGTACAGGTCCTCGCCGCTGCCGGCCACCTCCATCAGCCCCCGGTCACGGGAGACGGCGGCCAGCACCCGCGGCTCCATCTGGGCGGCGTCGGCGACCACCAGGCGCCACCCCGGGTCGGCCAGCACGGCCTGCCGGATCACCTTGGGGATCTGCAACGCCCCACCACCGTTGGTCGTCCAGCGGCCGGAGACCGTACCGCCGGGCAGGTACTCGGGACGGAACCGGCCGTCGCGCACCCACTGCTGGAGCCACGCCCACCCGTGGGCGGTGTGCAGACGGTAGAGCTTCTTGTACTCCAAGAGCGGGGCCACCGCCGGGTGGTCGATCTGTTGCAGCTCCCACTTCCGCGTCGAGGAGAGGGCGATCCCGGCGCGCGCGAAGGCCTTGACGATGTCGTGCGGCAGATCGGGGCGCACCCGGGCCTCCGGCCCGAAGGCCCTGGACACCTCGTCCGCCAGCTCCGCCAGCCGACGGGTCTCCTGCCCACCCGGATACCGCTCGCCCAACAGGTCGTCCAGCAGCGCGCGGTGCACGTCCGCCCGCCACGGCACCCCCGCCCGACCCATCTCCGAGGCCACCAGCATGCCCGCGGACTCCGAAGCCAACAGCAGCCGCATCCGCTCCGGATGCTCGGCCCGCTCCGCACGCACCACCTGGCCGGCGTAGACCTCCAGCAGCGCGGCGAGCTCGTCCGTGCCGGGCGGCAGCGGCACCGGGCCCGGCTCGAACAGCGACGGCTGGGTCTCGGCCGTCCGCGGCGGAGCGTCCGGCGGAACGGGCAGATGGTGCGACCGCGCCCAGGCTGCCGCCAGCGACCGCGGCTGGCCGGACTGCCCCTCCTCATGGCCGATCAGCAGCGCCTCCGCCGCCTCCACGTCATAGCACCGCTCGACCCGCACCCCCGCCGCCAGCAGCCGCCGGTAGACGTCCGCCGTGGACCGCCACACCCACCGTTCGACCTCCGGACGCGAGCGCACGGCCTCGGCCAGAGAGGACTCCTCCAACACCGGTCCCGCGGGCCGACCGTCCTGAGCGAGCGGGCAGAGACGAGCACCCCCGTCGCCCGTCTCCACCACCGCCCATCTCATGCCCCGAGTCTTGCACCAGGGTCTGACAACCGCCCTGACCAGCACCTACGCCGACAGCACCGCGGGAAGACCCTCCAGTCCGTACCTCCAGCCCGCACTTCCAGCCCCTGCCCCCGTCCATCCCTGATCTTGGGTGGGTATCCCCGGCTTCAGCCGGGGAGGGAAACGCATTCTCGGACCGGAGGCGTGCAGCGCCCGAGTTCGCTCCGCCTCTGTGGTGACGGTCAGGTAGGCCGTTTCTGGCCCTCGATGCACTGACGGACGATGCGGATCGGTGCACCGCCGCACGACCCGGCGAAGTAGGACCGGGACCAGAAGACGGAGCCCAGGCCGATGCGGTTGATACGGCCGGTGTACTCGGCGCGCAGGTAGCGGGAACTGACCCCTTTGAGGCTGTTGATCAGCTTCGACAGCGCCACCTTCGGCGGGTAGTGCACGAGCAGGTGCACGTGATCGCGTTCGCCGTTGAACTCTCTCAGCTCCGCTCGAAGCTGGCACACACCTCTGACACAACCAGCGGTGTCCGGCGCGGGGTTGAGCGGGTCACACCGGAGGGACGGCCCGCCGGAACGGCCGCCGACAGGACGCACGGACCCGGGCATTTCACTCGGTTGCCGCACTACCTCGGTACGGGCGGGGGCGTTGGTCAGCTCGTCGCTCCATGCGGCGTGCACAGGCACCCGAATGCTGATCAATGAAGAGGTCTACCGTGAAGTTTCTCCCGAAAGCCGCCGCCCTGACCGCTGCCGCGAGCATCGCCGTGATGGGCGGGGCCGGCGTGGCCAGCGCCAACAACAGCGCCCACGCAGCGGGCGTCGCCAAGGGTTCTCCCGGTGTGCTCTCCGGCAACGTCGTACAGGTCCCCATCGCCATTCCGATCAATGTGTGCGGCAACAGCGCCAACGTCGTCGGCGCGGGGAACGCGGCGTTCGGCAACCGCTGCATCAACGCCTGACGGATGTGCCGGGTTCGCGGCCTCGGCCGCGTGCACGGTGTGCTCCCGACGGCTGATCGGAAATTCCTCCTATCGGTCCCGGGACGTCACCGGAAGGGCAGCCGGTGCCGGGCCGCCGCGCGGAGGCAGTGATCTGTGTCCATGCCGGTTCGCTCTTCGGGGGCATCCCCGTCTCGGTTCAGGACATCAATGTGCCGTCCAACCCGCAGGCGCAGCAGTGCGTCAAGAACGCGACGCAGATCAAGGGGGACGAGCCGCTGTCGCACATCCTGGACGACATCGCGGTACGTTCCGGTAACGGGCGCCGCAACCACTGAGCGGCCACCGGCCGCAGGCCCGGACCGCCGGCTCTCACCCATGGTGCGGCCCGGGGCTGCGGCACCCCGCCGCGAATCGTGGGGACGGTAATTCTCGACCCCTCTTTCGGTGGAAATTCGTATTCGGCAGTACCTCGCCTGTTCGAACTCCGGCGTTTTTTGCGCGGGCTGTGCGTGACAATCATTTGAAACCGCCTTGCATCCTTCGGGCGATTCTTTCGAAAACACCCACGGTGAGAGTTTCGTTCGCGAGGAGAAATTGTTAGCAATATCGGCAGCGGCGTTACGGGCGTACGGACCAGCCCGTGTGACACGACGGTCGTGTTAGCTATGGACCCGCTGCAGGAAGGGCTGAAAGTGAAGTACGCAAAGGTCGCAGCAGCCACTCTCGGCACGCTCATGGCAGTGAGCGCGGCTTCGCCGGCATTCGCTGACGCGGGCGCCAAGGGCATCGCCAAGCATTCTCCTGGCGTGCTGTCGGGAAATCTTGTGCAGTTCCCGATCCACATCCCGATCAACGTCTGTGGTAACACCGCTCAGTTTGTCGGAGTGCTGAACCCGGCGTTCGGCAACCGCTGCATCAACGTCGACTCGAAGAAGTGGTAGTCGCGTCCATGTGACCCGGCCCCGATGTGCGGTCTTCCGCGCATCGGGGCCGGTCGCATTCGGTCCCGGACCGGACAGAAGCGGTCCTCGTGAACTTTACGGCAGCGTTCTCAAGAAGGCCGAACTTTCAGAGTTTCTCCCGGCGGCGGCACTCGTTAGTCCCCTTGGAAGCGGTGGTCCGAGCAGCGAAGTGATTGCTCGCGCGGCAATGGTGCCGCGGGACCGAGAAGCACCGCCCGAGAAGGGACAATTGAAAGTGAAGTACGTAAAGTCTGCCGCGGTTGTCGCCGGTTCCGTCGTGGCGCTGGGCGCCGCCGCGCCCGCTTTCGCCGCCCAGCCCGGCGCCTCGGCCACCCGGACCGGAGCCCCCCGGACGAGCCTCAACGGCGGACTGACCGACGCGCTGCGGAACAAGCAGCTGGACGGTCACCAGTTCACGCCGCTGGTCAAGTCGGTCAAGAAGACGGGGGAGAAGGTCAAGTCGACCAGCGCGAACAAGCTGCTCGGTGGCGTCTCGGAAGCGGCCAGGAGCACCCCGCTGCTCGGCGGCCTGCCGATCAAGTAACTTCGCTGTCCCGTGGGCCGTGCCCGCTGAATTCACCGCGGATATCGATTACGCGCGCGGAAACCCGCGCGCGTATACCGCACCCCGCTGCGCAGTCGCCCTGAATATAATCCGCCCGACACATTTCGACCCCCAGCGGAACGCGATCGGCGCTTCGGATCAGAGCAGCGGCTCATTGAGTGAATGGGCACAACGAAATTCGCCCCGGTGAGCCAGGCGGGCCGCCCGACCCAAGGGCGACGAGGCCCTGTCGCACATCGTGGACCACATCCTGCTCCTCTCCGGCAACGGTCGCGGCCACCACTGACCGGCAGGTCTGCACCCGGGCCACCCGGGCCCTTCCTGCCAATGGGCGGACCGGGCCCACCCCGTTCCTCCGGCGCGCCCGATCCGGACCCTGGGCCGACGGAATCACCGGCGTCGGAACACGGAAATGTTATTCGCTCGTGACTGGATTACCGCATCCCGCTCGTTAGGCAAGGTGTGTGGAGGGAAGCATGCCGATGCCCTTGCGAGATTGATGGGGTTGCCGGGGCATTGGCATGCCGGCCGTATGCGACAGCAGGGCCCGCGACGTCGTTCATCGGCGCTGCGGGCCCTGTGTCGCACCCGTGAAACGGGGCGCCGCACGGACGCCTGGTGCGAGAAGAGTGCCGCACCGAAAAATATGCCGCACGACCGGTCTCGTGAAAAACGTTTATGGCGCTTTTCCGTGCGTTTTCGCGCCAGCTGTTCGAGTGGCGCAGCGGAACCCCCGTCGGGGTGGTGGGTTGTTCAAACAGGGCTCCCGTGCCGGGAGTTCCGTCTCCTGAAGGGTTTTGCGATGAAGAAGATGATCGCCGGCGCGGCCGTCGCGGCATCCCTGGTCGGTGTGGCGGCGACGGCCGCTCAGGCCAAGGGCGACGAGCCGCTGTCGCACATCCTCGACGACATCGCCTTCCGTTCCGGCAGCGGACGCCGCAACCACTGACGGTCGACGGCCCCGCCCTCACCACCGCTTGCGTCCCCGGGCGGTCGGCGCCGCGTATGCGCTGCCGACCGCCCGGCCGTGTGCGCGGCCCGGGGTACGGCCGCGGCCGTACGCCATGACTTCGGACGAGGAGGAGAGATGCGACAGGGCCTGACGACGTGCGTGCTCGTTGCGGCGGCGTGTGGTGCGCTCGGCGCGAGCGGCGGCACGGCGTACGCGGACGCCGGCGTCGCCCCCGTCCACCGGCTGGCCGCCGAGCTGGTGCACCGCCGCGCCCCGGAGCCGCTGTACCGCCCGGACCCACGGCCGGTGCGGCACCGGGCCGTGGTGCCGGTTGCCCCCGCCCGCCGGCCCGCCGCGCGGCCCGGGCAGAACCGGCGGGTCGGGGCGGTGGCGCGGGCCGGGGCGTCCGCGGGCTCCGCGCTGCTGGCCGTCACCGGGGCGGACGTGCTGGGCGTGGTGGCCGGTCTGGGCGGCGGGCTGCTGCTGGGCGGGGTGCTGCTGCTGCGCAGGGCCCGGACCCGGCGCAGATGAGACCCGTACGTGGTGCGCAACACGTGGTGTGCAGGGCACGCGGTGCGGAGGGCACGTGGTGCGGAGGAGGGGGCGGCCGGACCTGGCGGTGGGGTGGTGCGGGTGGCCGACGTTGCCGTGGGGGCTCGGCGGCCGGCCGAGCGGCGGGTCCGGCGGGCCGCTCGGCCTGGGCCACCCGGTCGAGCCGGCCGTCGGCATGGCCGGACGGTTCGACCGCGGGCCGTCGTACCGCTGCCGGCGGGCGATGCTACGGCTGGATGCCGCCCCGCGGGGGTACGACGGATCGTGCGGATCAACGCGTGGAGCCACGGCCCCGGCACGGCGCGGACGGTTCTTTCGCTCATTGGTGGGGACCCGGCTCCCAGGGCGTTTGAAGGGGACGGAAACGGGAGCAGAGCGGGATCATGCCCGTCGTTGCGGGCTCTGGCAAAATGGCGATGCAATACGATAAAAGCCGCAAAGGTGATGAGTGGATGAGGTGGGGTCATGCTCATTGCGCTGGCGCAGACGGATTGCCTGCTGGGCGAGGTGGCGGAGAACCTCAAGATCGCCCGAGAGCAGATCGAGCAGGCCGCGGCCCAGGGCGCCGACCTTGTCGTCTTCCCCGAACTGAGCCTGCACGGCTACCACTTGGGCGCACTCAAGCGCGACGAGTCCATCGAGGCGAGCGATCCGCGGCTGCTGGAGCTGAGCACCCTGGGCCCCGATGTGCTGGTCGGCTTCCACGAGCACACCCGCCTGCGCGCCTACAACACCGCGGCGCACTACACGGGCGGGTCGCTGCTGCACGCCCACCGCAAGCTCTACCTCCCCAACTACCTCGCCTGGGAGGAGCGCAAGCACGTCAGCCCGGGGCAGTCGTTGCGGGGCTACGAGCTGAAGCGGTCCAGCACCGGCGGGCGGGGCGCGACGCTGGTGTGCAACGACGCCTGGCAGCCGGTGCTGCCGTGGCTGGCGGTGCAGGACGGTGCGGAGGTGCTGTTCGTGCCGACCAACAGTGCGGCGAGCCTTGACCCCGAGGCGATGGACACCGGCCTGTACTGGGACACCCTGCTGGCCTACACCGCGAAGATGCTCCAGTGCTGGGTGGTGTTCGTCAATCGGGTCGGCAATGAGCACGGCGCCACCTTCTGGGGCGGTTCCCGGGTGGTGGACCCGCGCGGGGCGGTGGTGGCGCAGGCCCCCAAGTGGGAGCCGTCGCTGGTCACCGTGGAGATCGACCTCGCCGAGGCGCGTCGGCAGCGCCGGGCGGTGCCGCTGGTGGCCGAGGCCCGGCTGAGCCTGATCGACCGCGAGGTGCGGCGGCTGATCGACGAGGGCGGCGACAGCTGACCGTCGTCGGGGCAGTCGCCGGGGCCGGTGCCGGGGTCAGTGGCCGGTTGCCGACCCCGTTCGGGGCGCCTCGGCCGACCCCTCGTCCTTGAGGGCCTTGGCCTCGGACTTGAGGATGCGCATCGAGCGGCCGAGGCCGCGTGCCATGTCGGGCAGCTTCTTCGAGCCGAAGAGCAGCACGAGGACCGCGATGATCAGGATCAGGTGCCAGGGCTCGAAGGCGTTGCGGAGCATGGGCTTGATCGCTTTCGTCGGAGGTGCCGGCGGACGTTCTGTCCAGTATCACCCGAACGATCCGGCCATGCGGTCCAGGGGTGCTCCCGGGAGGCGGGCGTCTGTCGGCGCGGCCCGTGGTCGGGCCTGTCCGCGCCCGGGCGGTCGTGGATGACGGCCGTGAGGACGGCGCGTCTGGCCGTGTAACAGGCCAACTTCGCGCGGCGCCGGACCGCCTCGCCGATCGTGTTCCGCTCGGTCATCGGGCAGCACTCCTCACTGCTATTGAAAATGGAAACCATTTCCGTATACTAGCCGCATGGCTCGCAACGAACTACGCCCGGTGATCAAGCTCCGGTCCACCGCCGGCACCGGGTTCACCTACGTCACCCGCAAGAACCGCCGCAACCACCCCGACCGCCTGGAACTGCGCAAGTACGACCCCGTGGCCGGCCGCCACGTCACCTTCCGAGAGGAGCGCTGAGCCCCGATGAAGCCCGGAATCCACCCCGCCTACGGGCCCGTCGTCTTCCGCGACCGGGCCGCCGGCCACGCCTTCCTCACCCGCTCGACCGCGACCAGCGACAAGACGGTGGAGTGGGAGGACGGCAACACCTACCCCGTCGTCGACGTCGAGATCTCCTCGGCGAGCCACCCCTTCTACACCGGCACCGCACGGGTCCTGGACACCGCCGGACGCGTCGAGCGCTTCGAACGCCGCTACGGCACGAAGGCCCGCTGATGGGACGGCTCCCCGTCGTGCTGGTGGGCGGCCTGCACGCGGACGCGCGGCGGACCGCCGTCGCGCGGCTGCTGCGCACCGTCCCCGGCAGCGTCGCCCTCCATCACGACCTCTCCTCGGCCGCGGACGGCACCGTGCGGCGCACCGTCCGCGACGCCGGCGGGACCCTCGACACCGGCGAGACGCCCCTGGTCAACGACTGCGCCTGCTGCGCGCTGCGCGAGGACCTGGTGCCCGAGCTGGAACGGCTGGCCGCCGGCCGGACCTGCCGGCTCGCCGTCGTCGAACTGTGGGACTCCGTCGAACCCAAGGCGATGGCCGAGGTCGTCACCGCCTGCGGCAGTGCGAACCTCACCCTCACCGGAGTGATCACCGCCGTCGACCCGGCGCTGCTGCTGCCCTACCTCGGCAACGGCGACGACCTCGCCGAGGCCGGCCTCGCCGCCGCCACCACCGACCGGCGCACCGTCGCCGACACCTGGGCCCGGCAGCTGGAGTACGCGCCGGTGCTGGCGATCGCCCCCGGGGACGAGGAGGCCGAACCCGCCGACCTCGCCCTCCTCACCCAACTCCACCCGACGGCGCGCCACATCCCGGCCGAATCCCGGGAGCTGGCGGCCGTCGCAACGGCCGGCTTCGACGTGGAGGCGGCCGCGGCCCGGCAGCACCCGGCCTGCGCACTGCTGCCACAGGAAGCCGACGCGGACGGCGTCGGCACGCTCGTATGGCAGCACACCAGGCCCTTCCACCCCGAGCGCCTCTATGCCGCGCTGGAGGACCTCACCTGCGCCGCCGCGCGCAGCCGGGGCCGGTTCTGGCTGGCCGACCGACCGGACACCCTGCTGTCCTGGGACGCCGCCGGCGGCGCGCTGTGCGTGGAGAACGCCGGGCCCTGGCTGGCCTCGCTGCCGGACGCGGCCTGGGAGATGGTGCCGCCGACGCGCCGCGCCGCAGCCGCGCTGGACTGGCACCCCGAGCACGGCGACCGCTCCCAGCACCTGGTCTTCACCTCGCCGGGCCTGGACCGCGAGGGCCTACGGGCCCTGCTGGAGTCCTGTCTGCTCACCGACGCCGAATACGCCGGCGGCCGGACCGCCTGGAAGGGCCTGACGCCCGCCTTCGACGCACTCCTCGACCCTGTGTCGTAGCGGTCCGCTCGTGTCGTGGCGATCCGTTCGTGCCCTAGCGGTCCGTTCGTGCCCTAGCGGTCCGTTCGTGTCGTAGCGATCCGTTCGTAGTGCCGTGGTCCGGCCGTGGCCCGCGGCGACCGTCGACTTGCTGCCCCGCCCCGCCCTGCGCTGTCCCCGCTCCCGTTCCGCCCCGCCGTGTCCGTCCCCACGGATCCGCGCCCCGCACGTACAAGGAAGACGCCATGCCCCGACGGTCCGACCCACGCCGTGAGCCCAGGCCCCGCCGCAACCCGCTGGACGCGGCGGGTATCACCGTCATCGACTACAAGGACACCGACCTTTTGCGGAAGTTCCTCTCCGACCGCGGCAAGATCCGCAGCCGACGGGTCACCCGGGTCACCGCCCGGCAGCAGCGGCAGCTGGCCCGGGCGATCAAGACCGCGCGGGAGATGGCGCTGCTCCCGTACGGGTCACGGTGACCGCGGCCCCGCACCGACTTCTCCGGCACCGTCGTCGCCGAGGTGACCGCCTTCGAGGCGGAGCGCATGCTGCGGCTGCGCCGGCAGGACGCCGACGAGGGCGGGGCGGCCGCGCCGACTGGACGATCACCCGGGCCCTGGAACCCCAAGGACGTGGCACACGTCTCTTCCTCGTCCATGAGGGCTTCGACCCCGACGATCCGTACCAGGTGCAGGCGCACCGCATCATGGGTGGCGGCCGGCGGTCGATTGTGCAGGAGCGTTCGGGGAAGGCGCTCGACGAGCTGTGACCGCCCAGGCACCGGCTGTCGTGCACGTGCATCTGCGCATGCATTCGCATATGAACGCAGCTATGATCCGGGGCAGTTGACACCGTTTATCACCGGGAGATCCCAGTGCCCCACGCATACAACGGCATGGCCGCAGCGGATCTCCGCGATGTCGCGTGGCAGAAGAGCCGGCACAGCAACTCCCAGGGCTCCTGCGTGGAGTTCGCCAAGCTGCCCGGCGGCGAGATCGCGGTGCGCAACTCCCGCTTCCCGGACGGCCCGGCGCTCATCTACACGCCGGCCGAGGTCCAGGCGATGCTGCTGGGCGTCAAGGACGGGGAGTTCGACCACCTCGTACGCGACTGACCTCCCCGTATCGGACTGGCCTCCGCGCACCGGGCGGACGGCGCGCCAGGTCCGGGCCCGCCCTGTGGGCAGGTGCTACGCAAACATGTGGGCAGGTGCGACGCGAGCGTGCGGGCAAGCATGACGCGACCGGGCTCCCGTGCTCGACGGGTGCCCGGTCGTATGACGTCCGCGCGAGGGGCGGCGGCCGGCTACGGCAGTCGGAACAGCGCCCACACGATCTTGCCGTGCGTGACGCCGGACAGCGGGTGCCAGCCCCAGCCGTCGCTGAAGGACTCCACGAGGTACAGCCCGCGCCCCGACTCCGCCGCCGAGTCGGCCTCGCCGGCGACCGGTGAATCGTCGCTCGGATCCCGTACGGCACATATCAACCGCTGCGACCAGCGCATCAGATGGAGCCGGGCCGGCGGAGTGGCGTCGGCGTGCTCCGGAGCCGCGAGGATCGCATGCCGCAGGGCATTGGTGACGAGTTCGGAGACGACCAGGCCGACCGAGTCGAAGAGGTCGTCCAGCTCCCAGCCCTGAAGGGTCTCGCGGGTGAACTTCCGTGCAGAGCGCACCGATTCGTAGCGCGGAGGGAGCGTGCACGACGCGGATCCGGAGACGGCCAGGGGGTCGACGGGAGGAAAGCCCTGCCATAACGGCTCGAGCATGGTCAAAACCTTGGTCCCCATGCGAGGCACTCCTGGCGTTCGCGGACGTCATGACCTCGGCTGGTCAGCCGGGTCTGGCGGATCTTTCACGAGCGTGCATGCGTGCGACGCCTATGGTTCCCCAATGTGCGAGACAGATGCAAGGGCAGATGCACGTGCACGCGATGCAATTGTGGAGGGCTGCGCTGATTTGAACGGAATTCTTTCCGGTAGTTCTTGTGGAGGGCCTGCGGGGGCCTCACACATCAGTAACCGGATGAGCACTCAACGAAGCCTGAACATGGCAGACTGCGGCCCACTGTTGGACGGGTGGGGGTCACAGGAGGGTCGGAAAGGTGTCCGCAAGTGAGTCGAGCGGGTCGGTGGTGCGGCGGATCCTGCTCGGGTCGCAGCTTCGCCGCCTGCGTGAATCCCGTGGGATAACCCGCGAGGCGGCCGGCTACTCGATCCGGGCGTCCGAATCGAAGATCAGCCGCATGGAGTTGGGCAGGGTGAGCTTCAAGGCGCGCGACGTCGAAGACCTGCTCACGCTGTACGGAGTCGGTGACGCACAGGAGCGGGAGGCACTGCTGTCCCTGGCACGCGAGGCCAACGTGGCGGGCTGGTGGCACAGTTACACCGATGTACTGCCCGCGTGGTTCCAGACGTATGTGGGCCTGGAAGGAGCCACCTCACTGATCCGGGTCTACGAAGTCCAGTTCGTCCACGGGCTGTTGCAGACCGAGGCCTACGCCCAGGCCGTCGTCCGGCGCGGCATGCCCGACGCCGGACCCGCCGACATAGAGCGCCGCGTCGCGCTCCGCATGGAGCGCCAGAAGCTGCTCGTGGCCGAGCGGCCGGCGCAGTTCCACTGCGTACTGGACGAGGCCGCGCTGCGCCGCCCCTACGGCGAACGCCACGTGATGCGCGAGCAGTTGAAGCATCTGATCGAGGTGTCCGAGCGCCCCAACGTCCGTCTCCAGGTCATGCCCTTCAGTCTGGGCGGGCACGCCGGTGAATTCGGCGCCTTCACCATGCTCGGATTCCAGGAGTCGGGACTTCCGGACGTCGTCTTCCTGGAACAGCTCACCAGCGCGCTCTATCTCGACAAGCCCGAAGAGGTCGCCCAGTACGGGCGGGTGATGGACCGGCTCCAGGAAGAAGGGCCGAGTCCCGCAGAGACCAGAGATCTCTTGCGTGGTCTGCTACAACTCATGTAACGCGTCGGTAGGATGGCGCACCATCAGGAGTCAGCACCCCCCAACTAGGCGCCCTGCGCGCCCTGTTCTCCAGATCGGGATGGCATGTCCTACTTCGACGAGTTGGCCTATCAGTTCATCGACGGTGAGTGGCGCTCCGGAAGCGGCTCGTGGGACATCGTCGATTTCAACCCTTACAACGGCGAAAAGCTGACCTCAATACCCGTCGCCACGGTCGAGGAGATCGACCAGGCGTACCGCGCCGCCGAACGCGCGCAACGGGAATGGGGCGCCGTCAATCCGTACACCCGGCGCCTGGTCTTCGAACGCGTCCTGCGGATCATCGACGACCGCGAGGCGGAGCTGTCCGAGGCGATCGCCGCCGAGGTCGGCGGCACGCTGGCGAAGGTGGGCTTCGAACTCCACCTGGCCAAGGAGTTCCTCCGCGAGGCGATCCAGCTGGCGCTGCGCCCCGAGGGGCGCATCCTGCCGTCGCCGATCGACGGCAAGGAGAACCGCCTCTACCGGCTGCCGGTCGGCGTCGTGGGCGTGATCAGCCCGTTCAACTTTCCCTTCCTGCTGTCGATCAAGTCCGTCGCACCGGCCATCGCGCTCGGCAACGCCGTCGTGCTCAAGCCGCACCAGAACACCCCGATCTGCGGAGGCGGACTGGTCGCCAAGATCTTCGAGGAGGCCGGGCTGCCGGCCGGCGTGCTCAACGTCGTCGTCACCGACATCGCCGAGATCGGCGACGCGCTGATCGACCACCCGGTGCCCAAGACCATCTCCTTCACCGGTTCGGAGAAGGTCGGCCGGCACGTGGCCACCGTGGCCGCCGCCAACTTCAAGCACACGGTGCTGGAGCTGGGCGGCAACAGCGCCCTGGTGGTCCTCGACGACGCCGACATCGACTACGCCGTCGACGCCGCGGTCTTCAGCCGCTTCGTCCACCAGGGGCAGGTCTGTATGGCCGCCAACCGCGTACTCGTCGACCGCGCCGTGGAGCGGGAGTTCACCGAGAAGTTCGTCGCCAAGGTCGCGTCGCTGAAGGTCGGCGACCCCACCGACCCGCAGACCCACCTCGGCCCGCTGATCAACGAGGGTCAGGCCGAGGCCGTCTCCGCGCTGGTGGACCGCGCGGTCGCCGAGGGCGCCTCGGCCCTCCTGCACGGCGAGACCCGGGGCACCCTCGTCGAGCCGAGCGTGCTGGGCGGGCTGCCGGCGGACTCCCCGCTGCTGACCCAGGAGATCTTCGGTCCCGTCGTCCTGCTGATCCCCTTCGACGGCGACGAGGAGGCCGTGCGGATGACCAACGCCACGCCGTACGGGCTCAGCGGCGCCGTGCACACCGGCGACATCGAGCGCGGGGTGCGCTTCGCCAAGCGCGTCGACACCGGGATGTTCCATGTGAACGACGCCACGGTGCACGACGAGCCGATCGTGCCCTTCGGTGGGGAGAAGAGCTCGGGCGTGGGGCGGCTGAACGGTGAGGCGATGGTGGAGGCGTTCACGACCACCAAGTGGATCTCCATCCAGCACGGGCGGTCGCGGTTTCCGTTCTGAAGTCGATGCGATTCCCGTTCTGAGGTTCTGAGGTCGATGCGATTCCCGTTCTGAGGTCGAGGTTGGGACGGGGCCTGGTGGCGGGCCGTTGCTGCCTGCTCCTTGTTTCGGCAACGATTACGGAGAGTGATAAGTTCCGGGGCTTCTTGAGCGGAGAGTAGTTGTCCGGGGGGTAGTTGGTTGAGGGTGGTTGGTTGGGCGGGGTGGGGACGTGGCGGGCTGTGGATACGGGCGGGTGGGGGAGTTGCGGACAGAAGTTGACCGCAAGTGTCTCTAGCGTGAGGGGTGTTGGAGGGCGACGGCGGAAGGCCGGTCGCCCAGGGATGTCATGAAAGGCGGACCTCATGCCCACTCACGTTCTCGCCGAGGCGCACGGTGACGAGACCGGAGCGCTGCTGTCCTTCCTGGAGGCCCAGCGCGGTGGGCTGCGCCGCGCGGTCCTCGGGCTGACCGAGGCGCAGGCGGGCGAGCGGCCCAGCGCGAGCGAGCTGTCGCTGGCCGGGCTGATCAAGCACGTCGCGGAGACCGAGCAGGGCTGGGTGGAGACCGCGCAGGAGCGGCCGCACAGCATCGAGCGGAACCAGGAGACCTGGCACCTCAGCTTCCGGCTGGAGGACGGTGAGACGCTCGCCGGGATGCTGGAGTTCTGGGACGGGGTCGCGCGGCGGACCGAGGAGTTCGTCCGGTCCGTGCCGAGTCTGAACGACACCTTCCCGCTGCCCGAGGCGCCGTGGTTCCCGCCGAACACGCGGCAGTCGATGCGCTGGCTGCTGCTGCACCTGATCGAGGAGACCGCCCGGCACGCCGGCCATGCCGATGTGATCCGCGAGTCGCTGGACGGCAAGACCGCGTTTGCGCTGGTGGACGAGGAGCGTGCGGCCCGGGAGCAGACGGGCTGAGCAGACCGGCTGAGCAGGCGGGCTGAGCAGGTGGGATGAGGCCCGGGGGCAGGTGGGCGGGGGCCCGGGAGCCGGATGGCCGGGGGCCCGGGAGCAGGCGGGCTGATCCCTGGCGGTGCGGAGCAATAACCTGGATCGCATGTCAGCGATCCGTCTCCTGGTGCTCGGTGCCGTCCGGCAGCACGGCCGGGCCCATGGCTATCAGGTGCGCAACGACCTGGAGTACTGGGGCGCCCACGAGTGGTCCAACGCCAAGCCCGGCTCGATCTACCACGCGCTCAAGCAGATGGCGAAGCAGGGCCTGCTGCACGCCCACGAGACCGCGCCGTCCACGGCCGGTGGTCCGCCGCGTACCGAGTACGAGATCACGGCGCGGGGGACGGAGGAGTACTTCGCGCTGCTGCGCAGCTCCCTGACCGCCTACGACCAGAAGCCCGATGTGCTGTCGGCGGCGCTCGGGTTTCTGGTCGATCTGGACCGCGCGGAGGCCCTCGAACTCCTGACGGAGCGGGTGCGGGGCATCGAGGAGTGGCGCGCGACGGTCACCGAGTACTACACGCCCGAGGAGGGGCCGGGGCAGCTCGGTCACATCGGGGAGATCATGAACTACTGGGTCCACTCGGCGGACGCCGGTGCCGAGTGGACCCGCGGGCTGATCGAGCGGATCAAGGGCGGGGCGTATGTCTTCGCCGGCGAGGGGGAGCCGTTCGTCGGGGTGCTCGCCGAGGGGCAGGAGAACCCGTACGCGACGGGGGATGACCACCCCGGGGATGTGCGTTAGGCGAGCGGAGGCCGCGGTGTTGAGCGGCTGAGTAGCCGAGTAGCCGAGTAGCCGAGGAGGTGCGGGGCGGGCCGGTGGAGGTGGCCGGCCCGCCCCGGGCGCGGGCCCCGATGGCAGGGTCAGTGGTGGAACGCCGTTGCCACGGATTCCGGGCGTTGCAACGGGCACGGCTGTTCCCGGAGTTCGGGCAGGAGCTCTTCCAGGTCGGCGAGGAAGAGGTCGGCCAGGTCCTGGGAGAAGCCGTTGCGGCAGACGATGCGCAGGACGGAGAGGTCCTCGCGGTCGGGCGGGAAGGTGTAGGCCGGCAGCAGCCAGCCGTGTTCCTTCATGCGTCGGGAGACGTCGAAGACGTCGAACGCCTTGACGTCGTCCGCGGTGGTGAAGGCGAAGACCGGCAGCTCGTCCCCGTGGGTGAGCAGCCTGAAGTCGTCCAGTGAGTCGATCCGGTCGGCCATCGAGCGGGCCACGTCGCGGGTCGCCTGTTGTACGGCGCGGTAGCCGTCCCGGCCGAGGCGCAGGAAGGTGTAGTACTGGGCGGCGACCTGGGCGCCGGGGCGGGAGAAGTTGAGTGCGAAGGTCGGCATGTCGCCGCCGAGGTAGTTGACGCGGAAGACCAGCTCCTCGGGGAGTGCCGCCATGTCGCGCCAGAGTGCCCAGCCGACGCCTGGGTAGACCAGGCCGTACTTGTGGCCCGAGGTGTTGATGGAGGCGACCCGCGGTTGCCGGAAGTCCCACTCCAGGTCGGGGTCGAGGAACGGGGCGATCATGGCGCCGGATGCGCCGTCGACGTGGACCGGGATGTCCCAGCCCTTCTTCTCCTGGAGCTCGTCGAGCGCCGCGCAGATCTCGGCGACCGGCTCGTACGACCCGTCGAACGTGGAGCCGAGGACGGCGACCACGCCGATGGTGTTCTCGTCGCAGAGGCCGGCGGCGGTGGCCGCGTCCAGGTGGAAGCGGTCGCCCTGCATGGGGACCTGGCGCGCTTCGACCTCCCAGAAGTTGCAGAACTTCTCCCAGCAGACCTGGACGTTGGCGCCCATCACGAGGTTGGGCCGGGCGGTGGCCGGATAGCGCTCCGTGTTGCGTTGCATCCAGCGCCGCTTGAGGGCCATGCCGGCGAGCATGCAGGCCTCGCTGGACCCGGTGGTGGAGCAGCCGACGGCGGACGACGGGTCGGGGGCGTTCCAGAGGTCGGCGAGCATCGCCACGCAGCGTCTCTCCAGTTCGGCGGTGCGCGGGTACTCGTCCTTGTCGATCATGTTCTTGTCCCGGCACTCCGCCATGAGGATGCCGGCCTGGGGTTCCATCCAGGTGGTGACGAACGTCGCGAGGTTGAGGCGGGAGTTGCCGTCCAGCATCAGTTCGTCGTGGACGAACTGGTAGGCGGTGTGCGGGGATACCGGGCCGTCGGGCAGGGTGTGCCGCGGTGGTGAGGTCTCCATGCCGGCGATCGGGTCGGCTTCGCCGTAGAAGGGGTTGACCGGGTTTCCGGCGTGTTCGCGGTCGGCCGGCGATGCGCCTTTGTGCAGAGTCATCCAATCGCCCCTACTCGTCAACTCGCCTGAGAAAGGCCGTGCTTGATGGCTTTGGTGAACTTCACCACGCGCTCCGCCTGGATGCGGGCGGCGGTGCGTGCGTCGTCGTCGAGCGGGGTTTCCGGGCCGCCGACGTGGGAGGTGCCGTACGGGTTGCCGTCGACGAACTTCGCCGGGTCGGTGTAGCCGGGGGCGATCAGGATGCCGCCGAAGTGGTGGATGGTGTGGTAGAGCGCGAGCAGGGTGGACTCCTGGCCGCCGTGCTTGGTGGCGCTCGCAGTGAAGCCGCTGTAGACCTTGTCGGCCAGTCTGCCCTGCTGCCAGAGGCCGCCGAGGGTGTCCAGGTACTGCTTGAGCTGGGAGGTGACGTTGCCGAAGCGGGTGGGGGTGCCGAAGATCACCGCGTCCGCCCAGAGCATGTCCTCGTGGGTGGCTTCCATGACGTCCGCGGTGGCCGCGGCGTTGGCCGCCCAGGCCGGGTTGGCGTCGATCGCCGACTGCGGGGCGAGTTCGGCCGTCCGTCGCAGTCGTACGTCGGCGCCGGCGTGCTCGGCGGCGTCGGCGATCCGTCGGGCGAGTTCGGCGACGGTGCCGGTCGACGAGTAGTAGATGACGGCGACGTGGACGTCGTGCACGGGCATGGACACACCTCCTGGAACCCGACGATACGGGCATAAGGGGTGCGCGGCCTCCAGGGTTCGTCCAGTGGAAGCGCCGCGGGCGGGCGGCCGCCCCGTACGGCAGCCACCCGCCCGTCGTCAGTGAAGGGGGTCCCGCGCCCGGTGCTCCCTCACGCGTTCCGCGCTACGGGGCGACCCTCAGCCGGCGCTCGCCAGCGACAGCTTCGCGGCGAAGCCGAGGAACGCCGCGCCGGCGCCCGCGGACAGCCCGGCCGTCAGTCGCCGCCGGCGCCGGAAGGTCGCCGCCAGGAACGTCCCGCTGAAGATCAGGATCGACAGGTAGGTGAAGCTGAACAGCTGCGCCCACGCGCCCAGCGCCAGGAACGACAGCGCCGGATGGGCGTACGACGGGTCCACGAACTGCACGAAGAACGAGATGAAGAACAGGATCGCCTTCGGGTTGAGCAGGCTGACCACCAGCGCCCGGCGGAACGGCCGCTCGGCGGTCTCCTTCGGCGCCCCGGCCGTGCCGTCTGCCCCGGCCGCCCCGTCCGCGCCGGCCGCAGGCTCGGCCCTGCGGGCCTCCCGACCGCGCCACAGCGCCCACGCACCGCGCAGCATCCCGACCGCGAGCCACGTCAGATAGCCCGCGCCTGCGAACTTCACGATGGCGAACAGCACCGGGCTGGCCTGCAACAACGACGCCACCCCGCCCGCCGACAGGGTCATCAGCACCGTGTCGCCGCACAGCACGCCGGCCGCCGCGCGGTACGCCACCCGAGGACCGCGCCGGGCCGCCACCGAGACGACGTACAACGAGTTCGGTCCCGGCAGCAGAATGATCAGCGCCAGCCCCACCAGATATGTGGACAGATCCGTTATCCCCAGCATGAGCGGCAGGATCTCACCGCCCGATCGGTCCGCTCACGACTTTTCAGGATGCGGACTTGCACCTCACGCGGCGTGAGGAGCCATCGTGAAGCGCGTACCGAGAAGGGAGCGGAAGTGAGCTATTCGGTAGGGCAGGTCGCGGCCGTCGCCGGAGTGACGGTGCGCGCCCTGCACCACTACGACGAGATCGGGCTGCTGCAACCCGGCGAACGCAGTCACGCGGGCCACCGGCGCTACGGCGACGACGACCTGGACCGGCTCCAGCAGATCCTGTTCTACCGGGAGCTCGGCTTCCCGCTCGACGAGGTCGCGGTCCTGCTCGACGACCCGGACGTGGACCCGCAGGAACACCTGCGGCGCCAGCACCACCTGCTGACCGACCGGATCGAGAAGTTGCAGCGGATGGCCGCGGCCGTCCAACACGCCATGGAGGCACGCAAGATGGGTATCAACCTCACGCCCGAGGAGAAGTTCGAGGTCTTCGGGGACTTCGACCCCGACGCCTATCAGGACGAGGTCAAGGAGCGCTGGGGCGACACCGAGGCGTACAAGGAGTCGCAGCGCCGGGCCGCCTCGTACACCAAGGAGGACTGGAAGCGGCTGACGGCGGGGTTCGACGCCATCCACCGCACGATGGCGGACCTGCTCACGCAGGGGGTGCCGGCCGACTCCGAGGCCGCGATGGACGTCGCCGAGGAGCACCGCCGGTTCATCACCGACGGGTACTACGACTGCACCCACGAGTTCCACACCCGGCTCGGCGAGATGTACGTCGCCGACGAGCGCTTCACCGCCACGTATGAGGCGATCGAGCCCGGCCTCGCGGTCTACCTGCGGGACGCGATCCTCGCCAACGCCGCCCGCCACCGGTGATCCGTACGGGTCGGGGGCGCGCACCCGACCCGTACAGGCGGCTCCTGACGGGGGCCGGTCCCACACCGCCGCATCAGGACAGCGGGGCCAGCACCACCGCGGTGCCGTACGCGCACACCTCGGTGCCCACGTCGGCGGCCTCCGTGACGTCGAAGCGGAACATCAGCACCGCGTTCGCCCCGCGCGAGCGGGCCTGCTCCACCAGCCGTTCCATCGCCTGGTTGCGGGTCTCGACGAGGGTCTTGGTCAGGCCCCGCAGCTCGCCGCCGACCAGTGACTTCAGGCCCGCGCCGAGCTGGCTGCCGAGGTGCCGGGAGCGCACCGTCAGGCCGAAGACCTCGCCGATCACCCGGTCCACGTGGTAGCCCGGCACGTCGTTCGTCGTGACGACCAGGACGTCGGACTGCCCGGTCTGTCCCCCGCCGTACTCCTCGATGCCCATGCGGAGCACCTCCTCGCGGTCAGCATCACCCGGCTCCACGGGCGCGGCCAGCGGTACACGGACAAGCGGGTGGCGGCAGGGGAAGGGCCGGGTGCCGGCCCCGGGGGCGCCCGCCTGGAACCACGGGGGGACATCCGGCGTTGATAGTTTTGGGCCGCACACGCGCCTGCACCCCCGTCGCTTGCACGATCCGGCGCCCTCGACCCAGGAGCCTTCACCCCGTGAACACCCTCGCGCTCGGCCCCCAGTGGCTGGACCCGGACTACCTGATCGCGACGTTCGGCCTGATCGGTGTCCTGGTCATCGTCTTCGCGGAGTCCGGCCTGCTGATCGGCTTCTTCCTGCCGGGCGACTCGCTGCTGTTCACCACCGGGCTGCTGGTGACGGCGGGCAAGCTGGACAAGCCGCTGTGGCTGGTGTGCTGCCTGGTCGTCCTCGCCGCCGTCCTCGGCGACCAGGCCGGCTACCTCTTCGGCCGCAAGGTGGGCCCCTCGCTCTTCAAGCGCCCCGACTCCCGGCTCTTCAAGCAGGAGAACGTCGAGAAAGCGCATGAGTTCTTCGAGAAGTACGGCCCCAAGTCGCTGATCCTGGCCCGTTTCGTGCCGATCGTGCGGACGTTCACGCCGATCGTCGCCGGTGTGAGCCGGATGAACTACCGCTCCTTCCTCACCTTCAACGTCATCGGCGGTGCCCTGTGGGGCGCCGGTGTCACCCTGCTCGGTGCGCTGCTCGGCAACATCGAGTTCGTCCACAAGCACATCGAGCTGATGCTGGTCGCGATCGTGCTGATCTCCGTGGTCCCCATCGTGATCGAGTTCCTGCGGGCCCGCGGCAAGGCGAAGCAGGAGGCTCCGGCGCCGTCCGCGACCACGGGCCGCCCGCTCGGCGCCGCGCCGGAGAACACCGCGCGGCGGGGCCGGCACGCCAAGCGCTGAGGCCGCGCCCGGGCGGCTCGCCACGGCGTCCCGGCGCGGCGGTGATCGGACAATGTCCGCCCCAAGCGAGCACGGCGTCCGGGCATCAGGCATCGTGTCCTTGAACCACCCCCCAGGAGGCCATCAAGGAGCGAGAATCCGTGGTGTCGGATCCCCATGCATCGGAGTCGGGCGGCGGTACCGGGGAGGACCGCAAGCCCCCCTCGGACGAGGCGCACTCCGCCTTCACTCCGCCGCTCGGTGTCCCCTACCCCCCGCCGCCGGAGGAGGAGCACCCCACCTCCGAGTTCGCCCTCCCTGCCGGCCTGCGCCCGGAGGCGCCACCCGAGCAGGAGGGCTCCGCGTTCGCGCCGCCCGGCGGCACCACCGGGCAGACCCCGCTGCCGACCCCGGTTGGCGCCACCGCCCTGAGCGTGGCGTTCACCCCGCCGCACGGCATACCCACCATCCGCCTGACCAAGGAAGCCCCCTGGCAGGACCGGATGCGCACGATGCTGCGGATGCCGGTGGGGGAGCGGCCGGTCCCCGAGCGCCGCGGGGCCGGTGACGAGGAGACCGGCCCGGCCGTACCCCGCGTCCTCGACCTGACGCTCCGCATCGGCGAGATCCTGCTCGCCGGCGGCGAGGGCGCGGAGGACGTCGAGGCCGCGATGTTCGGCGTCGCGCACGCCTACGGGCTGGAGCGGGTCGAGCCGACCGTCACCTTCACCCTGCTGTCGATCTCGTACCAGCCGTCGCTGGTCGACGACCCGCTCACGGCCAGCCGGACGGTCCGGCGGCGCGGCGTCGACTACACCCGGCTGTCCGCGGTCTTCCGGCTCGTCGACGACATCACCTCGGAGGGCATCACCCTCGAAGAGGCCTACCGGGGCCTCGCCGAGATCCGACGGAACCGCCACCCCTACCCGAGCTGGGCGCTGACGGTGGCCTCCGGACTGCTCTCCGGTGCCGCGTCCATGCTGGTCGGCGGCGAGCTGCTGGTGTTCGTCGCGGCCGCGGTGGGCTCGATGCTCGGCGACCGGCTGGCCTGGCTGGCGTCCGGGCGGGGGCTGCCGGAGTTCTACCAGTTCGTGGTCGCCGCGATGCCGCCCGCCGCGGTCGGCGTCGCCTTCGGCCTGGCGCACGCCAATGTGTCCGCGTCCGCGGTGATCACCGGTGGACTGTTCGCGCTGATCCCGGGGCGGGCCCTGGTCGCCGGTGTGCACGACGGGCTGACCGGCTACTACATCACCGCTGCCGCCCGACTACTGGAAGTCGGCTACCTCATCGTCGGCATCGTCGTCGGCGTCCTCAGCGTGCTCTACATCGGGCTCCAGCTGAACCCCGCCCTCAAGCGGCTCAACCCCGAAGAGGCGCTACAGCGCTACAACGAGCCACTGGTGCAGACCGCGGCCGCCATGCTGCTGGCGCTGGCGTTCTGCGTGCTGCTCCAGCAGGAACGTCACACCGTGGCCTTCGCGACCCTGAACGGCGGGGTGGCCTGGGTGGTGTACGGCGCCCTCGCCAACGTCGCTGGCGTCAACCCGGTACCGGCGACCGCGATCGCGGCCGGCCTGGTCGGCCTCTTCGGGCAGTTGCTGTCCCGCTACCGCTACGCGTCCGCGCTGCCGTACGTCACCGCCGCCATCGGCCCGCTGCTGCCCGGTAGCGCCACCTACTTCGGCCTGCTCAACTTCGCCCAGGGCCACCTGCCGCAGGGCCTCACGTCCCTGGTGCAGGCCGCCTCACTGGCGCTGGCCATCGCCGTCGGGGTCAACCTGGGCTCCGAGGTCGCCCGGCTCTTCCTGCACGCGCCCGGCGTCGGGGAGGAGGGCGCCGGCCGCCGCGCGGCCAAGCGGACCCGCGGCTTCTAGGGCTCCCCGGCCCCGCGCGTCGGCGGACCGGGCCGGAACACACGACGGGCGGCACCCGACTGGATGCCGCCCGTTCGCGTACGAAAATCAGAGCGTCAGTGCCCGCCGCCCTGGGCCTCGAAGCGCTTGTACGAACGCTCGATCTCGGCCTCGGCGTCGGTGCGGCCGACCCAGTCGGCGCCCTCGACGGACTTACCGGGCTCCAGGTCCTTGTAGACCTCGAAGAAGTGCTGGATCTCCAGGCGGTCGAACTCCGACACGTGGTGGATGTCCCGGAGGTGCTCCACCCGCGGGTCGGACGCCGGGACGCACAGCAGCTTGTCGTCGCCGCCGGCCTCGTCCGTCATGCGGAACATGCCGATGGCGCGGCACTTGATGAGGCAGCCGGGGAACGTCGGCTCGTCCAGGATGACCAGCGCGTCCAGCGGGTCACCGTCCTCGCCCAGGGTGTTCTCGACAAAGCCGTAGTCGGCCGGGTAGCTGGTCGAGGTGAAGAGTCGACGGTCCAGGCGGATCCGACCGGTCTCGTGGTCCACCTCGTACTTGTTCCGCGAACCCTTCGGGATCTCGATGGTGACGTCGAACTCCACGGGTGGCTCCTCCATGATCAACACATACGTCTGGTGATTAAGTGTCCCCCACGCAGGTGTGTGGTGGCGAAAGGGGCTGGTCCGAGGTGCCGGAGACCAGAACGTGGCAGGTCAGATGGCAGTCGGTGCACCGCTCCGCGCGGGCGACGGCTCGCACGGCGGTGCGGACCGCTCGAACGGCGGTCGACGCCGCACAGCAGGCCTGGCGGGCCACACCACGCCACACCCAGCAGACCTGGCGGCTGACGGCGGTCTCCGCAGCCACCGGTCTGGCGGTCGCGATCGCCGCGGTGGCGGCGGCCGGCCCGTGGGACTCGGGCCAGCGTACGGCCGAGCGCGCGGAGGCGGCGGTGATGGACGGCGCCAGTGGCGAGCATCACGCCGCGGACCCCGACCGCGCGCCCAGCGCCCCGCCCGTGCTGCCGGCGCTCGGCGGCCCGGCGACCGGCGCCGCCGGCCGGGGCGCGGCCCCCGTCCCCACCAACGCGGGACTGGCCGACGCCCTCGACCCGCTCCTCAAGGACCCGGCACTGGGCCCGCTGCGCACCGCGTCCGTGATCGATGTCACCGCCGGCCGCGAGGTCTTCGGCGCCGACCAGGGCGAGGCCGCCACCCCGGCCTCCACGGTCAAGCTCGCCACCGCCGTCGCCGCGCTCTCCACCCGTGGCCCCGACCACCGCATCGACACCACCGTCGTCATGGCCGGCAAGGACCGCATCGTGCTCGTCGGCGGCGGCGACCCCACCCTCACCGCCCGCGCCCCGCGGCGAAGCGACGAGGAGCAGCCCGCGAACCTCCGCACCCTCGCCGACGCCACCGCCCGCGCCCTGCACCGGCGCCACCTCACCAAGGTCGGCCTCGGCTACGACACCTCCGCCTACACCGGCCCCGTCGAGCACCCCATCGGACCGAACGAGAACATCGCCCCCGTCACCCCGCTGATGCTCGACGAGGCCCGCCTCGACGACAGCGAGCACGGCCCCGCACCCCGCGAGACCGACCCCGCCCGCGCCACCGCCGACACCTTCGCCGACCTGCTCCACGAGCGCGGCATCACCGTCGACGGCGACCCCACCGCCACCGGCGCGCCGAAGGGCGACCGTCTCGCCGCCGTGCACTCGCTCCCGCTCTCCTCCCTCGTGGAGCGGATGCTCACCTACTCCGACAACGACATCGCCGAGGCCCTGGCCCGCCAGGCCGCCCTCGCCTCCCGCCAGCCGGCCAGCTTCGACGGCGCGGCCAAGGCCGTACGCACCGCGCTCGCACACCTCCACCTGCCGCTCTCCGGCGCGGTCTTCGCCGACGGCAGCGGCCTGGACCGCAGCGACAAGGTCTCCGCCGCCCTCCTCTCCCGCCTCCTGCTGGAGGCCGCCGCACCCGACCACCCGGCCCTGCGCCCGGTGGTCACCGGCCTCCCGGTGGCCGCCTTCACCGGCACCCTCAGCAACCGCTACACGGGCCAGAGCGCCGGCGCCGGCGCCGTACGCGCCAAGACCGGCACCCTCACCGGTGTGAACACCCTGGCCGGCACCGTCGTCGACGCCGACGGCCGCCTCCTGGTCTTCTCCTTCATGACCTCCGGCACGACGGACGCACAGGGTGCGCAACGGGCCCTGGACAACTTGGCTTCGGCCGTGGCGAATTGCGGATGTCGTTAGCCGCCCACGTTGTCGTCTGCGGCGCCGTGGTGGCTTGTCGCCGTGGCGCCTGCGGCGGGCAGGTTGGTGTTGGGTGCGGTGACGGACCTCCGAGGCCTGGTGTGTGGACTGCTTCGCTTTACGTCCACACACCAGGCCCCTCCGGCCCGTCCCCTCCCGTGAGTGGGTGGGAAACACGTAAGTGGGGGCGGGCGTGACCGCTCACAGGCACCCCCACCGGCCTTCTCGCTCCCCACAACGGGAGGGGACGGGCCGGAGCGGGTGGGTGTCCGGACGTAGAGCGAAGCAGTCCGGACACCCACCCGCGGAGGAACGTCACCGCACCCGACAACCCACGCCCGCCGCAGGCGCCACGGCGAGCAACCACCACGGCGGGACAGCCAACAACGTGGGGCGAACGCCGGCCGCCAAGGCCACGGCGGGAAAGCCAAAACCGTGGGAGGGCAGCCAAGCGCAGCGGATCGGGTATCCCACAGCGGAGCGTCCACGTACCGTGAACCCATGACGAGCATCGGTGGAACCGAGATGGTCGACTGGAATCTCGCGGTTGCGACCGCGACCCGGTTCGTGCGGCCGGGGCCAGAGGTGAGCCGGGACGAGGCGCGGGCGATCGTCGCCGAGCTGCGCAAGCACGCCAAGGCGTCCGAGGCACACGTCCGTGCGTTCACGCGGATGGCGCAGCCCGACGCGACGGGCCACGCGCCGCACGACACACCGGTCCTGGTCGTGGACCGGCCCGGCTGGATCCGGGCGAACGTCGCCGGGTTCCGGGCCGTGCTCAAGCCGCTGCTGGCCAAGATGGAGGACCGTCGTTCGACGGTCCCCGGGGGCGCGGTGCTCGGTGCGGTCGGCGGCAAGGTGACCGGCGTGGAGCTGGGCATGCTGCTGTCGTTCCTGGCGTCCCGGGTGCTGGGCCAGTACGAGACCTTCGCCCCGCCGTCCCGGGACCTGCCGGCCGCGGCCCAGGGCGGCCGACTGCTGCTCGTGGCGCCGAACATCGTCCACGTGGAACGCGAGTTGGAGGTGGCGCCGCACGACTTCCGGCTGTGGGTGTGCCTGCACGAGGAGACCCACCGCACCCAGTTCACCGCCGTGCCCTGGCTGCGCGACCACATCGAGGGCGAGATTCAGTCGTTTCTCGGGGAGACCGACATCGATCCGGGCACCCTCCTGGAGCGGCTGCGCGAGGCCGCCCAGTCGTTGGCCGGCGCCAAGCCCGAGGGCGAGGAGGGCGACGACGGCAACCGCTCGCTGGTCGATCTCGTCCAGACTCCGGCGCAGCGCGAGATCCTCGGGCGGCTGACCGCCGTGATGTCCCTCCTGGAGGGGCACGCCGATTATGTGATGGACGGTGTGGGGCCCGATGTCGTGCCCTCCGTCGCCGAGATCCGGGAGAAGTTCCAGAAGCGCCGGGCCAGTGGCGCCGGCCGGCTCGACCAGGCGCTGCGTAAACTGCTCGGTCTCGACGCCAAGCTGCGGCAGTACCGCGACGGCGAGCGGTTCGTCCGGTCCGTGGTCGAGGAGGTCGGCATGGCCGGCTTCAACCGCGTGTGGACGTCACCGAACACCCTCCCCACCAAACAAGAGATCGCCAAACCGGCGGACTGGATCGCGCGGGTGCACCGCAAGGTGGACGGGGCACCGTAGGGGAACGTTGTGAGCCGGGCACGCCGCGTGGCAGAAGAGCGCCCCTTCTATCACCCGTCTGAGGGACCGTTGGCGATGGATAGGCGTGCAATGCTCGGGGAACCGCTCGCCTCTGTCACCATCTAGGCACTCTGTGTGACGAACAGCCCTCACCGGCCCGAGGCTCCCCAGCTGAACGATTGGAAACGGACATGGGTCCCCATCCAGCGGTCGCCGCGATACGCCTGGCGGTCCGCCGCGTACTCCACGACGTGCTCAACCACCACTGCGCACAGGACCGGCAGGAGCCCCCGCTCGTGCTCGTCGCGTGCTCCGGCGGCGCCGACTCGATGGCGCTCGCCTCCGCTCTCGCGTTCGAGGCCCCCAAGCTGGGGGTCCGCGCCGGGGGTGTCACCGTCGACCACGGCCTTCAGGAGGGTTCCGACCTCCGGGCCGCCGAGGTCGCCCTGCGACTGCGGGCCCTGCGGCTGGCCCCGGTAGAGGTCGTCACCGTCAACGTGGGCCGCGAGGGCGGGCCCGAGGCCGCCGCCCGGGACGCCCGCTACGCCGCCCTGGACGCGACGGCCGAGCGCCACGGCGCCGCCGCCGTCCTCCTGGGCCACACCCGCGACGACCAGGCCGAAACGGTGCTCCTCGGCCTCGCCCGCGGCTCCGGGATCCGCTCGCTCTCCGGGATGGCCGCGACCAGCGGCCGCGACGGCCGCTACCGCCGCCCCTTCCTGGACGTGGACCGCCAGACCGCCCGTAAGGCCTGCCTGATCCAATCGCTGCCCGTCTGGGACGACCCGCACAACTCCGACCCCGCGTACACCCGCTCCCGGCTGCGCCACGAGGGGCTGCCCGCCCTGGAGAAGGCGCTGGGCAAGGGCGTCGTCGAGGCGCTGGCCCGGACCGCCCAGCTCTCCCGCGACGACGCCGACGCCCTGGACGCCTGGGCCGCCGCGGCCGAGGGAACGGTCCTGGACGACGCCGGCACCCTCGACGTCGCCGCCCTGTTCGCGCTGCCGCCCGCGGTCCGCCGCCGGGTGCTGCGGCGGGCCGTCATCGCGGCCGGTTCGCCGGCCGGCTCGCTCTTCGCCCGCCACATCGAGGAAGTGGACCGGCTGATCACGGCCTGGCGCGGGCAGGGGGCCATCAACCTCCCCGGGCGCGTCGGCGTGCGGCGGCAGGGTGGCAGACTTGTCATTCGGCAGGGCTGAGCCGCAGACGCTGCCGTGCATGTGAAGTCTCACGACTGACGTGAACACCGAACCGAGCGAGAGTGGCACGGGTGGACGACAAGGACATGGGCGCCGACCTTCAGTCGGTACTCATCACCAAAGAAGAGATCGACGCGAAGCTGGCCGAGCTGGCCGCGAAGATCGACGCGGAGTACGCGGGCAAGGACCTGCTCATCGTCGGTGTCCTCAAGGGCGCCGTGATGGTGATGGCGGACCTGGCGCGTGCGCTGTCCACCCCCGTCACGATGGACTGGATGGCCGTGTCCTCCTACGGCGCGGGCACCCAGTCCTCCGGTGTGGTCCGCATCCTCAAGGACCTGGACACCGACATCAAGGGCAAGCACGTCCTGATCGTCGAGGACATCATCGACTCCGGCCTGACGCTGTCGTGGCTGCTGTCGAACCTCGGCTCGCGCGAGCCGGCCTCGCTGGAGGTGTGCACGCTGCTGCGCAAGCCGGACGCGGCCAAGGTCGCCATCGACGTGAAGTGGATCGGCTTCGACATCCCCAACGAGTTCGTCGTGGGGTACGGCCTCGACTTCGCCGAGAAGTACCGCAATCTGCCGTTCGTCGGCACCCTCGCGCCGCAGGTCTACGGCGGCTGAGAAGGCTCTGTGAACCGGCGGGAACCCTTCCGGGCTTCCCGCCGTTGGAGCAGGGAGAGCGGAAATCCTCGGCTGCATGTTCACTGTCGGCGCAGGCGCCGGGTGACAATGCTGGGGTACCGTCCGAAGGCAGTTCGTTTTCGGGCCAGTAATACACCGTACGCACGACCGACCCTCCCGAGGGCGTTGTGCCTCACTGTGGCAGGAGGGACGGGGCCTCAAACGGCTCCGTATGGATGGACGTGAAGCGATACTTCCGTGGGCCGGTCATGTGGATCGTGCTGGCCGTCCTCGCCGTGGTCGTGTTGATGCAGGTCGTCGGCTCGTCCGGCGGCTACAAGACGGTGGACACCGGTCAGGTCGTCAAGGCGATCGCTGACAACAAGGTGAAGTCCGCCGAGCTGACGACCGGTGACGAGAACAAGATCAAGGTCGAGCTTTCCGGCTCCAACAAGGTCGACGGCTCCAACAAGATCCAGGCGAGCTACATCGGCGACCAGGGCGTCGATCTGGCGAAGAACCTACAGGCCAAGTACCAGACCGGCGAGATCAAGGACGGGTACACCGTCTCCCCGTCGAAGCAGAACCCCTTCGTCAGCGTGCTGATCTCGCTGCTCCCCTTCATCCTCCTGCCGATCGGCATCCTGTTCGTGATGAACCAGGTGCAGGGCGGCGGCTCCCGGGTGATGAACTTCGGGAAGTCGAAGGCGAAGCTGATCACCAAGGACACCCCCAAGACGACCTTCGCGGACGTGGCGGGGTCGGACGAGGCGGTCGAGGAGCTCCATGAGATCAAGGAGTTCCTCCAGGAGCCGGCGAAGTTCCAGGCGGTCGGCGCCAAGATTCCCAAGGGCGTGCTGCTGTACGGCCCGCCCGGAACGGGCAAGACGCTGCTCGCGCGCGCCGTCGCCGGCGAGGCGGGCGTCCCGTTCTACTCGATCTCCGGCTCCGACTTCGTCGAGATGTTCGTCGGTGTGGGTGCCTCCCGGGTCCGTGACCTGTTCGAGCAGGCCAAGGCGAACGCCCCGGCGATCGTCTTCGTCGACGAGATCGACGCGGTCGGTCGGCACCGCGGTGCCGGCCTGGGCGGCGGTCACGACGAGCGCGAGCAGACCCTCAACCAGCTGCTGGTCGAGATGGACGGCTTCGACGTCAAGGGCGGTGTGATCCTGATCGCCGCGACGAACCGTCCGGACATCCTGGACCCGGCGCTGCTGCGCCCCGGCCGCTTCGACCGGCAGATCGCCGTCGACCGTCCGGATCTGCAGGGCCGCCTGGAGATCCTCAAGGTCCACCAGAAGGGCAAGCCGGTCGCCCCGGACGTCGACCTCTCGGCCGTCGCCAAGCGCACCCCCGGCTTCACCGGTGCCGATCTGTCGAACGTGCTGAACGAGGCCGCGCTGCTCACGGCCCGCAGCGACGAGAAGCTGATCAACAACCACTTCCTGGACGAGGCGATCGACCGCGTCGTGGCTGGTCCGCAGAAGCGGACCCGGATCATGTCGGAGAAGGAGAAGAAGATCACCGCGTACCACGAGGGCGGACACGCCCTGGTCGCGGCGGCCTCCCCGAACTCCGACCCGGTCCACAAGATCACGATCCTGTCCCGCGGCCGGGCCCTGGGCTACACCATGGTCCTCCCGGACGAGGACAAGTACTCCACCACCCGCAACGAGATGCTGGACCAGCTGGCGTACATGCTGGGCGGCCGCGCGGCGGAGGAGCTGGTCTTCCACGACCCGACCACGGGCGCCGCGAACGACATCGAGAAGGCGACCGCCACGGCCCGCGCGATGGTCACGCAGTACGGCATGACCGAGCGGCTCGGCGCGATCAAGTTCGGCACCGACAACTCCGAGCCCTTCCTGGGCCGTGAGATGGGTCACCAGCGCGACTACTCGGAAGAGGTCGCCGCGCTGGTCGACGAGGAAGTCAAGAAGCTGATCGAGACCGCGCACAACGAGGCGTGGGAGATCCTGGTCGAGAACCGCGACATCCTCGACAACCTCGTGCTGACGCTCCTGGAGAAGGAGACGCTCAACAAGGAGGAGATCGCCGAGCTCTTCAAGCACGTGGTGAAGCGCCCGGCTCGCCCGGCGTGGACCGGCTCGTCGCGTCGTACGCCCTCCAGCCGCCCGCCGGTGCTGACGCCCAAGGAGCTGGCTCCGGCCAACGGCGCGGTGACGACGGCCACCACCGTCTCCACGGAGAAGGCGGAGGCCGCCGAGGAGCCGCGCACGGATAGCTGATCCCGTCGGCCCGCCGGGCCCCGGAATACATGCCGCGCCCCCCAGGTTTAGCCTGGGGGGCGCGGCATTTCGCGATTCCACCGCGTTTCCGCGCGGGCGCAGAAGGAACGAGGCACCACATGACCGACCCTGTGACGCTGGACGTCGACGGCAAGATCGGCGAGTTCGACGAGAAGCGCGCCGAGAACGCCGTCCGCGAGCTGCTGATCGCGGTGGGCGAGGACCCGGACCGCGAGGGGCTGCTGGAGACGCCGGCGCGTGTGGCACGGGCGTACAAGGAGATCTTCGCCGGCCTGTGGCAGAAGCCGGAGGACGTGCTGACGACCACCTTCGACCTGGGCCACGACGAGATGGTGCTGGTCAAGGACATCGAGCTGGTCTCCAGCTGTGAGCATCACCTGGTGCCGTTCGTGGGGGTGGCCCACGTCGGCTACATCCCGTCCACCGACGGCAAGATCACCGGCCTGTCCAAGCTGGCCCGGCTGGTCGACGTCTTCGCCCGCCGCCCGCAGGTGCAGGAGAGGCTGACCACGCAGATCGCGGACTCCCTGATGCAGATCCTGGAGCCGCGCGGGGTCATCGTCGTCATCGAGTGCGAGCACATGTGCATGACAATGCGCGGGGTCCGGAAGCCCGGCGCGAAGACCACGACCTCGGCCGTCCGCGGTCAGCTGCGGGACGCGGCGACGCGGGCCGAGGCGATGAGTCTGATACTGGCGCGTTGACGCCCGTCCGCCGCGGTGGGGAGCTCCCGCCGCGGCGGACCCGGCCGGGTCAGGCCTTCAGGTGGTCGCCCAGCCACTGGAGCGCTGCGGGGATCTCGCGGCGCCAGGTGTTGAAGTTGTGACCGCCGCTGTCGAGGATGATCGACGAGATCCGGCTGGGCGTCTTCGTCTGCTCGATGAAGCGCAGCGTCTGGCGGTAGTTGCCCTCGCCCTGCTTGCTGGTGGTGACCAGCAGGTTCACCGGGGGAGCGGGCAGGTGGCGCTGGCGCCACAGCAGGTCGTTCTCGCGCTGTAGCTGCCGGCTCCCGCCGAAGAGGTCGCCGGTGGTGGCGTCCAGCGGGGCCTTGTACGAGCCGGAGAGGGCGACCGCGCTGGAGTACGCCTCCGGGTGGCGCATGGTCATCTTCAGCGCGCAGTAGCCGCCGGTGGAGTCGCCGATGACGCCCCAGCTCTTGGCCTGGCGTCCTATTCGGTAGTGCTCGGCGATATCGGCGCGCAGGTCCTTGGTGAAGAACGTCTCGGTCTGCGGGCCGTTCGGTATGTCCACGCACTCGGTGTCGCGGGGCGGGGCGACCGTCGGGCGCATCATCACCAGAACGGTCGGCCGCATCTTGTTCCCTTTGAGCAGTTCGTGCTGGGTCTGCGGGAAGTGCAGCTTTTTGTAGAGGGCCTCGGCGGTGCCGGGGTAACCCGTGAGGACCAGCGCCGCCGGGAAATTCTTCTTCGCGTATTTCTTCTGGAAGTACTGCGGCGGCAGATAGACGAATGCCGGGCTGGCGATCTTGGAATGCTCGCCCTGGATCAGCACCTTGTCGATCCGGCCGGCGGACGCCGGCCGGGACCCGTCCTGGACGCTGATCCGCTCGGTGCCCAACATCTGCAACTTGGTGCCGTGGGGCCCGGTCTGATAGTTGGTGATCACGCCCGGCCCCTGCTCCTGGCCGAACAGGTCGGCCCAGGAGGCGTAGAAGCCGAAGGAGTTGTTGGCGAACAGGCCGATCGCGGCGAAGATCGAGAGCTGGGTCGCCAGCAGCAGTCCGACGCGTCCGAGGACGGCGCGCCAGTTCCCCTTGGACAGCCGCGGCCAGAGCCAAATGGTCAGGATGAACAGTGCCACCGCGACAAGAACGGCAAGAAGCAGCACTTTCTTGCTGGTGAGACCCATGAGGTGCTTTCTTCCGGGCGGCCGGGCCATCCGTACCGCAAGTGGAACCCCGAGCCCTGAAACGCCGTCATACAGGGCGCAAAAAGTCCAGATGCTGCGACAAGGCTCGCACGTTCTCTCGACCGGGGCGACGGGAAAGTGATGTCTGACAGGCTAGATGGCGAAAAGTCGGAGAAGGTTGCGTGGCGAACGCCACGCTGGCTCCGCGGCCCGCGGCCCGAGGCGGTGCCGGGGATCGTCGGAACGGCCGGCGTGATTGTCGGTCTGCTGAACCTGGCCGCCGGGGTGTTCCCGCGCTTCCGGCACAGTCGGGTGCACGCCATGGCCGAGGTGCTGCCGGGCGCGGTCAGCCCGCTGGCGGCCGCCGCCTCCATTGTCGTCGGCATCCTGCTGCTCCTGCTGGCCCACGGCCTCAAACGGCGTAAGCGGCGGGCCTGGGTAGCGGCGGTGGCGCTGCTGCCGGTGGGCATCGCCGCTCAGCTCGTGTACCGGCACTCCGTCTTCGGAGCGGCGCTCTCGCTTGCCCTGTTGGGGTATCTGGTCTGGCACCGGAGGGAGTTCGCGGCCCTGCCCGACCCGCGCAGCCGCTGGAAGGCCGTGGCCAACTTCGTGGTCCTCGGCGGCGCCAGCTTCGGCATCGGCATGGTGATCGTCAGCTCCCACCCCCACAAGATCGTCGGCTCGCCGTCCTTCACGGAGCGCGCCGAACACGTCCTGTGGGGCCTCTTCGGCTTCGAGGGCCCCATCGGCTTCACCAACCACGTCGACTACACCGTCGGCTACTCCCTCGGCGCGCTGGGCCTGCTGACCGTCGCCACCACCGCCTACCTCGCCTTCCGCCCCGAGCACCCGGTGGCTCGGCTGACCGAGGACGACGAGCGGCAGCTGCGCGAACTGCTCGCCAGGCACGGCGCCCGGGACTCGCTCGGCTACTTCGCGCTGCGCCACGACAAGGGCGCGGTCTTCTCCCCGTCCGGCAAGGCCGCGGTCTGCTACCGGGTGATCTCCGGCGTGATGCTCGCCAGCGGCGACCCGATAGGCGACGTCGAGGCCTGGCCGGGCGCCATCGAGCGCTTCATGGAGGAGGCCCGGGCGCACTCCTGGACGCCGGCGGTCACCGGTTGCAGCGAGACCGGCGGCCAGGTGTGGACCCGGGAGACCGGGATGGACGCCCTGGAGCTCGGCGACGAGGCGATCGTGGATGTGCCCGACTTCACCCTCAGCGGGCGCGCGATGCGCAACGTACGGCAGATGGTCAAGCGCATCGAGCGCAACGGCTACCACACCCGGGTGCGCCGGGTGCGCGACCTGGAGCCGGCGGAACTGGCGCGGATCCAGCAGGCCGCGGACGCCTGGCGGGACACCGACACCGAGCGCGGCTTCTCCATGGCGCTCGGCCGGATCGACGCGGTGGCCGACGGCGACGCGGTGATCGCCACCGCCCATCTGCCGGCCGGCGAGGGCGAGGAGCCCGGCCCGTTCGGGGACCTGAAGGCGATGCAGCACTTCGTCCCCTGGGGCGACGACGGCATCTCCCTGGAGCTGATGCGCCGCGACCGCAGCGCCGACCCCGGCATGAACGAGCTGCTGATCGTCGCCGCGCTCCAGGCGGCGCCGGACCTCAAGATCAAGCAGGTGTCGCTGAACTTCGCGGTCTTCCGCTCCTCCCTGGAGCGCGGCGAGAAGCTCGGCGCGGGGCCGGTCATCCGGTTCTGGCGGGCGACGCTGATCTTCCTGTCCCGCTGGTACCAGATCGAGTCGCTCTACAAGTTCAACGACAAGTTCCAGCCGCGCTGGGAGCCCCGCTTCGTGGTCTTCCGCAACAGCCGCGACATCCCGCGCATCGGCCTGGCGGCGCTTCAGGCCGAGGGCTACCTGGAGCTGAGCCTGCCGCGCTTCCTGCGGAGCCGGAAGACCACCGAGCCGCGGCCGTGCGCGCACACGGAGACACCGGTACGGGCCGCCGGCGCGGTCGAGCGAGCGGCCTGACGACCACGTCGCCGCGGGCCGTCCACCAGGGCGGCCGGGCGCCGTTGGGGCCGGGCCGGCGCCGGCCCGTTCCCCGCACGCGAAGGCCGCAATCCGGCCGGTCGGCACACGGCCTACGCTGGTGCCATGAGTACCTTGCGTGGCCGGGTGGCCGGACTGCCGGACTGGGACCGCTGCGCGGTGATGGGCGTCGTGAATGTGACGCCCGATTCGTTCTCCGACGGCGGCGAATGGTTCGACACCGAACTCGCCGTCAAACACGGTCTGGACCTCGTGGCGCAGGGCGCCGACCTGGTCGACGTGGGCGGCGAGTCGACCCGGCCGGGCGCGGCGCGGGTGGACGAGGCCGAGGAGCTGCGCCGGGTCGTCCCCGTCGTACGGGAGCTGGCCGCGGCCGGTGTCCTGGTCTCCGTCGACACCATGCGGGCGTCCGTCGCCGAGCAGGCGGTGCAGGCCGGGGCCCGGCTGGTCAACGACGTCAGCGCGGGCGCCGCCGACCCGGCGATGCTGCCGGCGGTCGCCGCCCACCAGGTCCCGTTCGTGGTGATGCACTGGCGCGGCCAGTCGATCGACATGAACAACCGCGCCGTCTACCGGGACGTGGTGGCGGAGGTCGTGGACGAGCTCGGGCGGTCCATGGAGCGCGCGGTGGCCGGCGGCGTGGACCCGGACCGCATCGTCATCGACCCGGGCCTGGGCTTCGCCAAGGAGGCCGGGCACGATCTCGCGCTCGTCGCCCACCTGCCGCGACTGCGGGCGCTGGGCCGGCCGCTGCTGGTGGCCGCTTCGAGGAAACGGTTCCTGGGCAGGGTGCTGGCGGGCGGCGAGGGAGCCGCCCCGCCGCCGGCCCGGGAGCGGGACGCCGCGACGGCGGCGGTGTCGGCGATCGTGGCGCGAGAGGGGGCCTGGGCGGTGCGGGTGCACGAGGTCAGGGCGAGCGCGGATGCGGTGCGGGTGGCCCGTGCCGTGGAGGAGGCGGCAACGGCCGCCACCGGGGACGCGGCCGGTACGGCCGGCGTCGGCGAGGTCAGCGGGACGACGGCGAACACGACGGGAACGGTGTGAGCGGCTTGGGCCCACGGACGGACATCGAGCTGGTCGAGCAGGCGAACGCGACCCTGTACGAGACCATCGAGCGCGGCGATCACGAGGCGCTGTCCGAGCTGTGGCTGGACGGTCAGGTGAGCGTGGTCCACCCCGGGTGGCCGGTGTTGCGCGGGCGCGGCGAGGTGCTCCGTTCGTACGCCCTGATCATGGCGAACACCGAGTACATCCAGTTCTTCCTCACCGACGTGGAGATCGACGTCATCGGGGACACCGCGCTGGTGACCTGCACCGAGAACATCCTCAGCGGTGGGCCCGCCGAGGACGACGGCTCGGTGGGGCCGCTGATCGGCCAGCTGGTCGTGGCGACCAATGTCTTCAAGCGCACCGAGGACGGCTGGCGGGTGTGGTCGCACCACGGGTCGCCGGTGCTGGCGGACCGTGAGGACGAGGAGGACGAGAACGGCGGGGACGGGGACGAGGAGGACGCCTTCTGAACGCTCCGTGAACATCCGCGCCCGGCGTCTCAGGATCCGGGCGCGGCGGGCGTGTGAGCCTTGCCATGACGACCGGGCCTTGCGCTCGGGGTGGTGGCCTGCGCAAAGCGTCAGCGGGGACGTCAGCCATCCGGTCGAGGGCGCACCCGTTCGAGCCAAGTGCGGTACGGGGAGGGGTGGGGCCGGGGAAGGCGGGTAAGAGGCGCGCGGACGATCTCCCGGCCGGCCTGGGCCTGCCGTGCCTAGCAGCGGGGCGGGGTCTTGTCCATAGCCCCCGTGGGCGAGGACTGTCGGTGCTCGAAGGTAGATTCGATGGCGGGGCAGTGTCGCCGGATCGCTCTGGCGCCTGCCTGGAACCGACGAACAGTGGCGCCAGAGGTGCCGTGGACCAGTGGGAGTGATTCGCGTGGATCGTGTCGCGCTGCGTGGCCTGAAGGCCCGGGGCCACCACGGGGTGTTCCCCCGGGAGCGCGAGGAGGGGCAGACCTTCATCGTGGACCTGGTCCTCGGTCTGGACACCCGCCAGGCGGCAGCCTCCGACGATCTCGCGAAGACCGTCCACTACGGCGTCGTGGCCGAGGAGGTGGTGGCCGTCGTGGAGGGCGAGCCCGTCGACCTCATCGAGACCCTTGCGGAGCGCATCGCCGACCAGTGCCTCAAGCACGAGGGCGTGCAGGAAGTGGAGGTGGTGGTGCACAAGCCGGACGCGCCGATCACCGTCCCCTTCGACGACGTGACCATCACCATCACTCGGAGTCGAGTACATGAACACCAGCAGTGACCCGACCGTACAGCCGGTGCCCGCCTCCGTCGTGGAGCAGGTGGACGCCGCCGATGTGACGCTCTCCAACCCCAAGCGCGCCGTGATCTCCCTCGGCAGCAACCTCGGCAACCGCCTGGAGACCCTCCAGGGCGCTGTGGACGCACTGGAGGACACCCCCGGACTGCGGGTCAAAGCGGTCTCCCCGGTGTACGAGACCGAGCCCTGGGGCGTGGCGCCGGGCACCCAGCCGTCGTACTTCAACGCCGTGGTGCTGATCAAGACGACGCTGCCGCCGTCCTCCCTCCTGGAGCGCGGGCACGCGATCGAGGAGGCCTTCGAGCGGGTCCGCGACGAGCGCTGGGGGCCGCGCACCATCGACGTCGACATCGTGGCGTACCAGGACGTCGTCTCCGCCGACCCGCTGTTGACGCTGCCGCATCCGCGCGCCCACGAGCGGGCGTTCGTGCTGGCGCCCTGGTACGACGTCGATCCGGAGGCCGAGGTCCCCGGGCGCGGTGCGGTGGCCGCGCTGCTCTCGACGGTCGGCCGCGACGGCGTGCTGCCGCGGGCGGACCTGGAACTTCGACTGCCCGAGTAGCCGTTAGGGTTGCGGGTCGGTTCCCTGCGGGATGCATCCGTACGGAACGGACGGCGCGGCCACAACGGCAAGATGGTCGTGACGGCAGCTTGGGTCATGACGGTGCGAGGGGCGATCGCTCGGTGAGGCAGCTACACATCAAGGCGCTGGTCGGCGTGTTTCTGGCGGCCGGGGTGCTGGCCTGGGGCGGCGCCCGCCTGTGGGACGCGTTCGG
This sequence comes from Streptomyces sp. NPDC048506, assembly GCF_040651315.1. Lineage (NCBI taxonomy): Bacteria > Bacillati > Actinomycetota > Actinomycetes > Kitasatosporales > Streptomycetaceae > Streptomyces > Streptomyces sp. NPDC048506. Next base: position 74,112 of record NZ_JBEZIX010000016.1, on the reverse strand, counting down.
CACCCTTCCCAGCGTGCCCAAGGCGGCGCCCATCGTGCTGGGGTTGATCGCCGTCGTGCTCGCGGCCACCGCCTTCTCGCTCCGGTCGATGCTGCGCGCCCAGCGCGAGCGCCGGCCCGGCGCCAAGGGCGTCGATCCGCTGGTGGCCGTCCGTGCGGTGGTCGTCGGCCAGGCGAGCGCCATGGTGGCGGCGCCGGTGGCCGGGCTGTACGGCGGCGTGGGCGTCTTCCTGCTGACCTCCGGGCTCGATGTCGCACCGCGCCGCGAGCAGGTGCTCTACGCCGGTCTGTCGGTGCTCGCCGGTGCGGCCGTGGTGGCCGCGGCGGTCTTCCTGGAGCGGGTGTGCAAGCTGCCCGACGACGAGGACAAGGGCGGCGGGGTGGACGCGGCGGCCTGACGGCCGCGCCGCCCCGTCCGCTCGCCCGTCCGCTCCGGCCCCGCTCCGGCCCGGGTCAGGCGCCGCCACCTGGGACGGCGTCGGGTGCCGCCGCGCCGCGCGGCAGCTCCGATCCGTCCGCGGTGGTGGCGCGGCGCAGTGCGGTGTGCAGCCCGGCGGGTGTCAGCACGCCCAGGTGGCGGTCGCCGTCCCGCACCGCGATCCAGCCGGCGTCGTGCCGCAGCATCGTGCTGAGCGCCTCCTTGAGCGGTGCTCCCAGCGGCAGCCAGGCGGCCATCTGCCGGGCGTGCTCCCGGACCGTGCCCTGCGCGGTGGGCCGCCCGGTGCCCGGAGCGGCCCCCGAGCCGCCCTCGGCGCCGTTCTCCCCGCCCGTGAGCGCCCGGGCCGTCACCCAGCCGTACGGTGCCCCCTCGGCGTCCAGGACGACCGCCCAGGGCGCGCCGTCGGCGGTCAGCCGGTCGGCGGCACGGGCCGCCGGGTCGTCGAGCCGGACCACCGGCGGCTCTTCCAGGTCGCCGGGCCGGACCGGGGTGACGGCGAGTCGCTTCAGGTCCCGGTCGGCGCCGACGAACCGGGCGGTGTACGGGTTCGCGGGGGCGCCCAGGACCGTCGCCGGGGTGTCGAACTGCTCGATGCGGCCCGCCCCGTAGACGGCGATCCGGTCGCCGAGCCGGACCGCCTCCTCGATGTCGTGGGTGACGAAGAGGACCGTCTTGTGCAGCGTGGACTGGAGCCGGAGGAACTCGTTCTGAAGGTGCTCGCGGACGACCGGGTCGACCGCGCCGAACGGCTCGTCCATCAGCAGGACCGGCGGGTCGGCGGCGAGCGCGCGGGCCACGCCGACGCGCTGGCGCTGCCCGCCGGAGAGCTGGTCGGGGTAGCGGTCGCCGTACGTCGACGGGTCCAGGCCGACCAGGTCGAGGAGCTCCGCGGCGCGGGCCCTGGCCTGCCCGCGCGGGCGGCCGAGCAGGTGCGGGACGGTGGCGGTGTTGTCCAGGACGGTCTTGTGGGGGAAGAGCCCGACCTGCTGGATGACGTAGCCGATGCGGCGCCGCAGCTGGACGGGGTCGACGGTGGATATGTCCTCGCCGTCGAGGAGGATCCGCCCGCTGCTGGGCTCGATGAGCCGGTTGACCATCTTCATCGTCGTGGTCTTGCCGCAGCCCGAGGGTCCGACGAGCGTGACGAGTTCCCCTTCGGCGACCTCGAAGGTCAGGTCGTCCACGGCGGTGGTGCCGTCGGGGTAGTGCTTGCTGACGTGCTCGAAGCGGATCATTCTTCCCCCAGGTGTGGACGGCCCATTGTGGCCGGGCGGGCGTGAACGTGGTGTTGCGCGTACATGGCGATGTAGCTGGTGAGCTGCCGGACCGGGCCGATTGTCAGTGGTGGGGTTTAGGGTCGCAGACGGTCGCCGGAGGAGTGATCGAGAGGGCGGGGGAGGTGACGAGCCTTGAGCGAACGCAGTGAGCGCACCGTCGAAGCGTGCGCGCCGCGCGCGAACGAGGCCGGGCACGGCGAGGTTCCGGGATGAGCGGCACGGCCGCCGGACCGAGCTGTCTGGAGCGCAACGACTGGATCTGCGGTGAGTATCTGCGCACCCGAAGCCAGGAGTTGGTGGACGCGACGGTCCAGCACATCGGCATCACCGCCGTGTCGGTGCTGATCGGCCTGCTGATCGCCGTGCCGCTGGCGCTGGTGGCCCGGCGCTGGCGGCGCGCCGCCGGTCCGGTGCTGGGGCTGACGACGGTGCTCTACACGGTCCCCTCGCTGGCCATGTTCGCCCTGCTGACCCCGGTGTTCGGGGTCTCGGCGGCGGTGGTCGTCACGGGCCTGGTGCTGTATTCGCTGACGATCCTGGTGCGCAACGCCCTCGCCGGCCTGCAAGCGGTGCCCGCCGAGGTGCGGGAGGCCGCCCGCGGGATGGGGTACGGCTCCGCGCGGCTGCTGTTCGAGGTGGAACTCCCGCTCGCGCTGCCGGCGTTGGTGGCCGGACTGCGGATCGCCACGGTCTCGACGGTCGCGATGACCACCATCGGCTCGGTCGTCGGCTACGGCGGCCTGGGCAATCTCATAGCCAGCGGGATGGAGGGCTACTTCAAGGCGGAGGTGCTGACCGCGTCGGTGCTGTGCGTGCTGCTGGCGTTGGTGGCCGACCTGCTGCTGATGGGCCTTCAGCGGCTGCTGACTCCCTGGACGCGCACGCCGAAGAAGGCCGGGGCCCGAGCCCGGCGCGGCGCCCGTACGGTGAAGGCGGTGGGTTGATGGGGGCGGTCACAGGCGCCTGGCAGTGGCTGACGACGGCCGCCAACTGGGCCGGGGAGAAGGGGGTGTGGCACCGCCTCGTCGAGCATCTGTGGCTCAGCGCGCTCTGCCTGGTCCTCGCCGCCCTGACAGCCCTGCCGGTGGCGCTGTGGCTGGGGCACCTGGGCAAGGGCGGGGCGCTGGCGGTGAACCTCTCCAACGTGGGCCGCGCGGTGCCGACCTATGCGGTCCTGGTGCTGCTGACGCTCAGCCCGCTGGGGCGGCACGGCGACTGGCCGACGATCATCGCGCTGGTGCTGTTCGCGGTGCCGCCGCTGCTGACCAACGCCTATCTGGGCATGCGAGAGGCGGACCGCGACGTGGTCGAGGCGGCCCGCGGGATGGGCATGTCGGGTCCGCAACTCCTGCTGCGGGTCGAGCTGCCGCTCGCCTATCCCCTGATCATGACGGGCCTGCGGTCGGCCGCGGTCCAGGTGGTGGCGACCGCGACGTTGGCCGCGCTGGCCGGCGGCGGGGGCCTGGGCCGGATCATCACCGCGGGCTTCGGCAACTACGACACCGCGCAGGTCGTCGCGGGCGCCCTGCTGGTGGCCGTGCTCGCGCTGGCCGTGGAGGGCGTCCTCGTCCTCGCGGAGCGGCTGCTGGACCCGATGCGGGGGCGACGGCGCGCCGCATCGACCTCCCCGACCCGACGGGCCCGAGCGGCCCGGACCGTACCCGACCTGATCCGAACGGACTGAATGGTGGCATCCATGAGCAGCAAGTCACGCGCGGCCCGCACCGCGCTCGTCGCGGGCACCGCGGTCGCGCTGGCGGCCGGGCTGGCCGCGTGCGGTGGCCAGAGCCTGGAGGAGAAGGGCGGCGCCAACGGCAAGGGGGGCAAGGGCGAGATCGTCATCGGCTCGGCCGGTTTCACCGAGTCGAAGGTGCTCGCCGAGATCTATTCCCGGCTCCTCGCCGATGCGGGTTACCGCCCCCGGGTACAGACGCTCGCCAATCGCGAGCTGTATGAACCGGCCCTGGAGAAGGGCCAGATCGATGTGGTTCCGGAATACGCCTCCACGCTCGCCGAATTCCTCAACGCGAAGAAGAACGGCAGCAAGGCCGAGCCGGTCGCCTCCAGCGACATCGACAAGACGGTGGCGGCCCTGAAGAAGCTCGCCGGGCCGCGCGGACTCAAGGTGCTGCCGGCGGGTGCGGCGACGGACCAGAACGCCTTCGCGGTCAGTAAGGAATTCGCCGCCGAACGCCACCTCAAGACCCTCTCCGACCTCGGTAAATCGAAGCAGAAGGTCAAACTCGCCTCCGGTGAGGAGTGCGAGACCCGGGTGTTCTGCAAGCCGGGCCTGGAGAAGACGTACGGCATCGACATCACCGGCCTGGACCCCAAGGGGGTCGGCACCCCGCAGGCCAAGCAGGCGGTCAAGGACGGCACCGACCAGCTGGTGCTGACCACGACCACGGACGCCACCCTCGACAACTTCGGGCTGGTGCTCCTGAAGGACGACAAGAAGCTTCAGAACGCCGACAATGTGCTGCCGGTGGTGAATGCCAAGTCCGCCGGCGACAAGGAGATCGAGACCGCGCTCGGGAAGCTGACGCGTACGCTGACGACCGAAGACTTGATCAACTTGAACCGCAAGGTCGATGCCGAGCGACTCAAGCCCGCGGATGTCGCGCAGGCTTATTTGGAGGCCAAGGGTTTGGTCCAGAAGTAACCAGCGTGAAACGGATTGGCGTGCGGGGCCCCATAGGTCCCGCACGCACGGTAAGTTTCTGGCCATGCCACGAGGACGCCACCGCCATTCCCCACCCCTCCACCGGCTGCTTCCTCCCGTGACGGTCGCCGGTGCGTCAATAACCTGCGCCGCGGGTGCGTGGTTCGTCGGCGACGATGTGGTGCAGCGGGTGCTCGCCGCGGGCGCAGCCGCCGCCGCGCTCGCCGGCGCCGTCCTTCTGCGCGCGTGGGACCGCAAGGCCGGCCGACGGGTCGCCGAACTCACCCGCGCCCGGGTGCGCGACGAGTGGCGCACCGAGGAGCGGATAGCCGAGCTCGAAACGGACGTCGAGGAGTCCCGCGAGATCCGCTCCGCCCTGGATGCCAAACTGCGGGCCAAGCGCGCCGAATTGGCCCGGTTGCGCAGCGAGCACGCCGATCTGCTCCGTCGGTACGCCACCGCCGAGACGGAGCGGGCCAGCGCCCTGGAGGGCCGCCGGCTGCTCGCCCTGGAGGCCGCCACTCCGGCCAAGGCGCTGCCGGCCGTCGCCGAGGTGCCCGCCGCCCGCCGGCCCGCCGGGGCGGGGGAGACCACCCCGGCCCGCCGCGAACCCGCCGCGACTCCGGCCCGCTCGGCCCCGGCCGCCAGCTACGCACAGGCCGATCAGGCGCTCCGTCAGCTGGCCCGTAGCGCCGCCCGGCAGCGCGCCGCCCAGCAGACCGCGGCGCACACCGGCCAGGACGCCGCGGACACCGCACGGGGCGACCGGGACGGTGACAACGGCCGGGGGAATCCCCAGGCGGCCGCCGCCGAGCGCACGGGCGACGCACCGCACGCCCGTACGGCCACCGCCGCCGGACCCGCGCTCCGCCCGGTCCCGGCCGCCGCCGTCGCACCGTCCCGGCCCACCCCGTCCCGCGAGCTGGGCGGCTTCGACTTCTTCGGCAACGCCGCCGCCCGCCGCCCCCGTCAGCTGACCGCACCGCTCCAGGACGATCTGGCGGACGTCGTGGGCGACGAGGCGGTCGCCGAGCAGTCGGCGCGCGCCGAGGCCGGTGCGCAGCCGTCCGCGAAGGACGCCGCGGCCGACGGCGAGCGGACCGACGCGCCGGTGGCCGACGGCGCGACCCCCGACGGCGTCGGAACCACTGACGGCGTCGGAACCACTGACGGTGTCGGTACCGCCGACGGTGTCGGTGAGGTCATCGACCTGACCGCGCACGACGAGACCGAACAGCTCGACCTCGGCGCACTGCGCAGCGCCATCTCCTGACCCGGCCGGCCGCCACCCGGCGCGCCGACCGCCTGGTCCGTGACCCTGGTCCGTGACCGTGTGGCCCCGGAGCCCTCACCGGCTCCGGGGCCACACGTCGTTCGGCCGTCCACAGGGTGTGGACAAGGAAGGGGAGAGGGTCGGGACGGGGCCGCGCCCTACCTGGCCGTACCTGGCCTTACTTGGCCCTACTTGTCGATGTCTCCCACCACGAAGAACATCGACCCCAGGATGGCGACCATGTCGGCCACCAACGTGCCCGGCAGCAGCTCGACCAGCGCCTGGATGTTGTTGTACGACGCCGAGCGCAGCTTGAGGCGGTAGGGCGTCTTGTCGCCCTTGGAGACGAGGTAGTAGCCGTTGATGCCCAGCGGGTTCTCGGTCCAGGCGTACGTCGTGCCCTCGGGCGCCTTCAGCACCTTGGGCAGCCGCTGGTTGATCGGCCCCGGCGGCAGCTCCGCGATCCGGTCCAGACAGGCGTCGGCGAGATCGAGCGCATTGTGGCTCTGCTCCAGCAGGCACTCGAAGCGGGCCAGGCAGTCGCCCTCCTCCCGGGTGACGACCTTCAGCGTGGACCCCAGCTCCCCGTACGCCAGGTACGGCTCGTCGCGCCGCAGGTCGAAGTCCACGCCGGAGGCCCGGGCGATCGGCCCCGAGACGCCGTACGCATGCACCGTCTCCGGCGCCAGTACGCCGACCCCACGGGTGCGGCCGCGGAAGATCTCGTTGCCCAGGACCAGGTCGTCGAAGACGTCGATACGGGAGCGCACATCGGCGACGGCCTGCCGCGCCCGGTCGAGCCAGCCGGCCGGCAGGTCCTCCTTCAGCCCACCGACCCGGTTGAACATGTAGTGCATCCGGCCGCCGGAGACTTCCTCCATGACCGTCTGGAGCTCTTCGCGCTCACGGAACGCGTAGAACACCGGGGTGATCCCGCCCAGCTCCAGCGGGTACGAGCCGAGGAACATCAGGTGGTTCAGTACGCGGTTCAGCTCGGCCAGCAGGGTCCGCGTCCACACCGCGCGCTCGGGCACCTCCATGCCCAGCATCCGCTCGACGGCCAGCACCACACCCAGCTCGTTGGAGAACGCCGACAGCCAGTCGTGCCGGTTGGCGAGCATGATGATCTGGCGGTAGTCGCGCGCCTCGAAGAGCTTCTCGGCGCCACGGTGCATATAGCCGATCACCGGTTCGGCGTGCTGGATGCGCTCGCCGTCCAGGACGAGGCGCAGCCGCAGCACACCGTGCGTCGAGGGGTGCTGGGGGCCGATGTTCAGCACCATGTCGGTGCTCTCCGCCGCGCCGCCGATGCCGACCGTCGTCTCCGTCATGGGAACAGTCTCGCAGCACGCCGTCCCCGGCCCTCAGGCGTCCCACTCCTTGAGCAGCCCCGCACACGCCCCGCCCACCGGCTCCAGCAGCCACCCGAAGCCGCCCAGACCCGCCGGGTCGGTCAGCTCCGCCGCCGCACCCGCCGTGCCCAACGCCCGCAGGTACCCGGCCGGGTCGCCGGCGGCCAGCGCGAGCGGTGGACGGCGGCCGCTCACCCCCAGGGCGTGCAGCGCCGCCCGCTGGGTCAGTCGCCGTGCCGACGGGCCGGCGCAGGCGTCCAGCGCCACATGCGCCGTGATGTCGCAGCTGCCGTCCGGGACCGGGTGCACCTCGCGGCCGTCACGGAAACCCGTGAGCGTGCCGAAGGGCGGACGACGGCCCCCTTCGTGCGCGTAGTCGGCGGCGACGGCGAGCCCGGCGCGCAGCGTGCGGACGGCCCGCGCCCAGGCCTCGTCCCGGGGTCGGCCGATCTCGGCGCGCAGCCCCGGGGGCGGGGCCTGCCCGGCCGCGTCCGAGGACAGCGGCGGCGACCACCACCGGCGCAGCCACTCCGCGTCCGCGCCGTCGACCGGATCGCCCAGCCGCTCGGCACCGTCGTCGCGCACCAGCACCCGGCGCGGCACCCCGTCCGCATCCGTCTCCACGACGTCCACCGGCACGTTGTCGAGCCACTCGTTCGCGAACAGCAGCCCGGTGGCCGAGCCCTCGGCGGGCAGCTCCGCCCGCCAGTCGATCCGCGGATCGAGGCCCTCGGGGCGTGCCGCGCGTTCGACGGCGCACGGGCGCAGCCGCGCCACGACCTCCTCGGGCAGCGCGGCAAGCACCCCGGTCAGCAGCTCGCCGCGGCCCGCGCCCATGTCGATCAGCGCCAGCTCGCCCGGATGGCCGAGGGCCGCGTCGACGCGGCACAGGAGGGTGGCGACGGCGCCCGCGTACAACGGGGAGACATGCACGGAGGTGCGGAAGTGGCCGGCCGGGCCGGGGCCGCCGGGCCGGGTGTAGAAGCCCTCGTCCGGGCCGTACAGCGCCCGCTCCGTCGCATCCCGCCAGCCGCGCCACTCGTTCGTCACCCGCCCAACGGTACGGGCGTGGTCCGCGCCACGGTACGGGCGTCGCCCGCCCCCTGGGACGGGCGGGCGACCGGGCCGGCTCCCGACGGACTGCGCAGGACGTCCCGTGCTCCGACACATTTGGCGCATAGGGTCTCCACCTTGGGGAGTAGGCCGGCTGCACAGGATCGCTCCTCCGGTTGACCCGTACACCTATCAGTCCTGCCTACGCTGGGTTACGTGCAGCGCCTCTACGACTTCCTCCGCAGGCACCCGACGGGGGTGGACACGTTCTGGGCCCTCCTCCTCCTCGGGTTCACCGGCCTGTGGGTCGTGGCGGAGGAGGAAGGGAGCCTCCAGCAGATCACCGCGACGATCTTCACGATCGGCCTCTGTCTGGTCGTAGCGCTGCGCCGCAGGGCTCCCGTGCCGATGCTCCTGCTGACGGCGGTCATCGGCACCGGTCAACTGATCTTCAACATCCCGTCCAATCCGGGCGACTTCGCGATGTTGGTGATCGCCTACACCGTCGCCTCCGGCACCTCCACCCCCCGCTGGGCCTCCCGCTGCGCCCTGGCCGGCGCCATCGTCGGCCCCGCCCTGTCCGTGTGGCGCTTCTCGGAGGCGCCCACCGGCCGGCCGGTGTGGGAGATGCCGTTCTTCACCATCCTGCTCACCGTGCCCTTCGTCCTCGCCTGGGTCCTCGGCGACTCCGTGCGCACCCGTCGCGCCTACTGGGCGCAGCTGGAGGAGAAGGCCGCCCGGCTGGAGAAGGAGCGCGAGACACAGTCCCGGATCGCGGTCGCCGCCGAGCGCGCCCGGATCGCCCGCGAACTCCACGACGTGGTCGCCCACAACGTCTCGGTGATGGTCGTCCAGGCCGACGGCGCCGCCTACGTCCTGGACGCCGCGCCCGAACAGGCCCGGCAGGCCCTGGAGACGATCTCCGGCACCGGACGCCAGGCGCTGGCCGAAATGCGCCGCCTGCTGGGCGTGCTGCGCACCGGCGAACAGCCCGAGGGCGGCGAGTACGTCCCCCAGCCCGGTGTCGAGCAGCTCAACGAGCTCATGGACCAGGTGCGCGGCGCGGGACTGCCGGTCGACTTCGAGGTGGCGGGCGAGCCGCGCCCGCTGCCCAGCAGCGTCGAACTCACCGCGTACCGCATCGTCCAGGAAGCGCTCACCAACACCCGTAAGCACGGCGGTCCCGATGTCGCGGCGACCGTCCGCCTCGCCTACAAGGACGACGACCTCGATCTGCTCGTCGAGGACGACGGGCGCGGTGCGCAGCACGAGCTCTACGAAGAGGGCGGGGCCGACGGCCTGGGCCACGGGCTGATCGGGATGCGCGAACGGGTCGGCATGGTCGGCGGCAGCCTGACCGCGGGCCCGCGGCCGGGCGGCGGCTTCCGGGTCAGCGCCGTACTGCCGCTCAAGCCGACCCAGTGAGGACCGGTTTCCGTCGCATGCCTCCGCCCGGCAACGTGCCGTTGCCCCGCATCATGTCCTCGTTCCGCATCATGATCTCGTCCTGCCCCGCATCGTCGTTCCGTCCCGCGTCGTCGTTCTGCGCCGCGTCGTCGTTCCGTCCCGCATCCTTGTTCCGCCCCGCGTCGTCGTCCCGTACCGGGGCGTCGTCCTGTCCCCCGGCTCCGTGCCACCTCCTGCCTGAAGGGATCCCCCTGCCATGACCATCCGCGTGATGCTCGTCGACGACCAGGTGCTGTTGCGCACCGGCTTCCGGATGGTGCTGGCGGCACAGCCGGACATGGAGGTCGTCGCGGAGGCCGGCAACGGCCTGGAGGCCCTGGAGGTACTGCGCTCCACCAAGGTCGACGTGATCCTGATGGACGTCCGTATGCCGCACCTGGACGGGGTGGAGGCCACCCGCCGGATCTGCGAGGGCGGGCAGCGCGAGGACGCCCCGAAGGTCCTCATCCTGACCACCTTCGACCTGGACGAGTACGCCTTCTCGGCGCTGAAGGCCGGCGCCAGCGGCTTCATGCTCAAGGACGTGCCGCCCGCGGAGCTGCTCACCGCGATCCGGGCGGTGGAGAGCGGTGACGCGGTCGTCGCGCCGTCCACGACCCGCCGCCTCCTCGACCGCTTCACGCCGATGCTGCCCGCCACCTCCGCCTCGCCGGCCCACCCCGAGCTGGACCGGCTGACGGACCGCGAGCGGGAGGTGCTGCTGCTCGTCGCCCAGGGCCTGTCGAACGGTGAGATCGCGGCCCGGCTGGTGCTGTCCGAGGCCACGGTGAAGACCCATGTGGGCCGCATCCTCACCAAGCTGAGCCTGCGGGACCGGGTCCAGGCGGTGGTGCTGGCCTACGAGACGGGGCTGGTGCGGGCCGGGGGCGCGGGGGCGTAGCCGCGGAAGGGCCAAGGGACGGCCCGGCGGAAGGTCCGGGGAAGGACTCGGGAAGGCCCAGGGGAGGCCCAGGGGAGGCTGAGAGAAGGCCCGGCGCAAGGCCCAGGGGTGTGTCGCGGGTGCCGCGGGAGGGTTGACGCGCACATGTAAGGAGGAGCAGATTGGCGCGCGGTAAGGAAACTTTCCTAACAGAAGGGTTCCCTCGTGCGCAGAAGAACGCTCGCTCTCGCCACCGCCTCCGGTGCCGCCCTGCTCGCCGCGGCCGCCCTCCCCGCCACCGCCCAGCCCATCACCGCCCGGCCCGCCGCCAAAGGCGCCGGCCTCCAGGAGGGCACGGTCAGCGCGGCCGACTTACTGGCCAAGCTCACGGACTGTGCGCAGCTCTCCCACGGCAAGTACCGCACGGACGAGGAGACCGCGGCCACCGTCCCCGTCTGCGGCAAGAACGGTGCGGTCTTCTGGAAGGCCGACATGGACGTCGACTGCGACGGCCAGACCACGTCGAAGTGCAACGCCGACACCGACCCCTGGTACCAGGACGACACCGCCTTCCACCAGTCCGACGGCAAGCCCCTGAACGCCGAGAGGCTGCCGTACGTGGTCGTGCCCAGCTCCAGCAGCATCTGGAACTACGCGTCCGCCGGCATCAAGGGCGGCGGCGTGGTCGCGATCATCTACCGCAACCAGGTCGAGTACGCGGTGGTCGGCGACACCGGCCCGCAGAAGATCATCGGCGAGGCGTCCTACGCGGCCGCCAAGGGCCTGGGCATCGACCCCGACCCGGAGACCGGCGGCGCCGATACCGGCGTCACCTACCTCCTCTTCACCAACTCCCGGGCCACGCCGATAGAGAGCCACTCCGACGCGGTCAGCCGAGGCGACGCCCTCGCGAAGAAGTTCCTGCGGGACAACTGAGACCGCGCACCGACACCGCGCACTGCACACCGCTCACCGGCACCGCGCACCGCACACCGTCAGGGCAACGGTTCGCTCAACGCAGCACGCCCTCAAGGAAGTCGCTGCCCAGCCGGGCCACCATCTGGAGGTCCAGCTGGTGCAGCACATAGCGGCCACGGCGCCGGGTCTGGATCAGCCCGGCCTTCTTCAACGTCGCCACGTGCCGCGACACCTCCGGCGCCGTGATGCCGTACGCGTTCGCCAGTTCCCCCGTCGTATGCGGCCCCCGCGCCAGCGTGCGGCACAACTGCATCCGCATCGGGTGACCCAGCGCCTCCAGCCGCTGCTGGACGAGCTCCAACGCGGCCGGCGCCGACAATTCCGGGCTGGCGACCGGGTACTGGAGCGCCGGCCGCCAGCCCGGAGCGTGACTGAACACCAGGTGCGGCCAGCCGAACGACGTGGGCAGGAACGTCACGCCCGGATCCCCGGGGCTCGCGAACGCCGTGGTACGTCCCCGGGCCAGCTTGTCGACCAGGATGCGGGTACCGCCACTGCCGTCCTGTGCGTCCTCCAACGACAACGCGCTCGACGTCGCGGACAGCGTCTCGGCCAGGCCCTTGCGCCGCAGCAGCTCGGTCTTGTGCCGGGCGTCGGCCGCGAGTTGGATGCCCACCCGACGCCAGATGTCGCCGAAGAACGCCTCCTCGCAGTCCTCGAACAGTCGGCGTAGCCAAACCCGCAGGCCGTCGGGGTCGGTGAGCATCCGGTCGGTGAACGCCGCCTGCCGGGGGCCGCGCGCCGCGGCCATCTCCCGCACCCGGGCCCGCTCACCGGCGTCGACGAGGGGCGACGGAGTCGGCTGCGTGTACGTCGCCGAGCAGGAGATCTCGAACGCCGCCGCCACGAACCGCTCGTCGTCGATCGCGTCCAGCTCGTCCAGCTCCTCGGCCAACGTCGCCCCGGGGCGGGCCGGCAGCAGGATGTCCGAACGGGAGGACCGCCACAGGAAGTCCGCCTCGCACAGCCGGTCGGCGAGGTCGGTCTTCAACGCCGCGTTGGTGGCGGTGACCCAGCCGTGCAGCCCGGGGTGGTGCCCCGGTTCGGACAGCGCATGCAGCGCGGCACCCAGCTCCGCCAGAGGGGAGGGCGCGAAGACGATGCGCTCCGGCGGCAGCCCGGTGATGTCGATGACGTTGGCCATGGATACATCATGCGTGAGCCCGTGACCTGCACGGTCGTCGATTGACGGCTCCCGTCAATCGACGCGCCACCGGTCACCGCGCACCCCCACAGTGAGGGCATGAACACCACCCAGCAGCACCTCCTCGACGCCTACCGAGCCGCCCAGCGCGGCGAAGCCGCCCCGCCCGCCCCGGACGTCCACCTCGCCCGCACCGTCCGCGAGATCCACCAGTGGCGCCGCTTCCAGGCCGTGGTCACCGCGCCGGAGGGGCGCCTCCTGGGCCGCATCCGCCGAGCCTTGCGCGCGGCCTCCCGGCGTCACGCGCCCATGACACCCACCCGCCTCACGTAGTCCACGAACTCCGCCGCCGCCGACCGCACCTCGGCCGCCGTCCAGTCCATGGCCGACGCGGCGACCGTCAGCTCCGTCATGGCCACCCCGGGAGGCCCGGCCGGATCCGGCTCGAACCACTTGAGGAACAGCGCCGTGCCGCTCTTCTCCGCCTGGCGTACGGCGGCCTCGTTGAGCACCTCTGGCACGTACGGCAGCCACACCTGGAACTGGTGGGTGTGCGGGACCTCCGGGTGCACCCTGAACCACGGCATGCCGGCGTCGGCCAGGCCCTCCCGCAGCGCCCCTGCCACGACCTTCGCATGGGCCACGTACTCCGGTAGCCGCAGCAGCTCGCGGTCCAGTCCGGACAGCGCGGCCAGGGCGGCCGGCCACTGCTGGAACAGCTGGCCGCCGTAGCGGTGCCGCCAGGCCCGTGCCTCCTCCACGAAGTCCCCGGTGCCGGCGAGCGCCGCACCGGATATGCCGTCCAGCGTCTTGTAGAAGGACACGTACACGCTGTCCGCGAGGGCGGCGACCTCCGGGAGGGTGCGGCCGAAGTGCGGGCCGCACTCCCACAGTCGAGCGCCGTCGAAGTGCACCACCGCATCACGGTCCCGCGCCGCCGCCACGACCGCGGTCAGCTCCTCCCACTCCGGCAGCACGAATCCGGCGTCCCGGAGGGGGAGTTCGAGCGCCAGCGTCCCGAAGGGCTCCTGCAACTCATGGACCTCCGTGGCGGTCGGCAGCCGTGGTGCGCGCGTCGGATGCACCATCCGCAGGCCGCTGACCACCGCAAAGGCGTCGCGCTCGTGCATCTCCAGGTGAGAGAGCGGGTGGCCGGCGACGGTCGCACTGCCGGTGCGCCCCGCCCAGCAGCGCAGCGCCACCTGCTGAGCCATCGTGCCGGTCGGGAAGAACGCGGCGTCCTCGGTGCCCAGGGCCTCGGCGGTCCGGCGTTCCAGTTCGCCGACCACGCTGCCCTCGTTGGCGTAGATGTCGGTCCAGTCGTCGAGGTCGTACGCGGTGGGGGCGTCGGCCACCAGGCGGGTCAGCCGCTCGCGGACCGTCTCCACCCGTGCGCCGCCCGACAGCACCCGCTTCGCGCCACGGAAGGCCGCGAGCCGCCGCGCCCGCTCGCTCGGCACGGCGCCGGCGCCGGTGCCGTCGGTACCGCCCCCGCCGGCCTTTCCGTCCGAAGCTCCGCCCGCCGCCCCGTCCCGGACGCCGCCCGCCGTCTTCGTCTCCGTCTCGCCTGTCTGATTCATGCTTCCCCCTGCTGCGTGCCTGGTGTGCTCGTTGTGCCTGCTGCCTGCTGCCTGCTGCCTGCGTAGGGCGTTCGCCGGGTCTTTCCTGTGCCCGCCCCGTTGCCCCGTTGTCTCGGTTCCTCGCTCTCCTCCCTCGCCTCGGTGTTCCTTCGTGTCTGCGCCGCCAGTGCCGTGCCCGCCAGTGCCATGCCCGCTCATGCCGTGCCCGGCCGCTGTCGGCCCACTCGCCCGCCGCTTCCCCGCGGCCTCGGCTCGTCGACGGACCGATCATGGCTCAGCCGTTCGCCGGTCCGCGACCCCTGTGGATAACTCTCGCGAGAGACCCCCGTCTCACCCTCCGCACAGCTCTGAAGCCCGCCGGAGGCACTCGCGTAGCATGGCGAGGAATCGTCCGGTACCCCCCGCGGACTGGAACGGAAGGCCATCGCCGCGTGAACGCAATCCCACCCATCGAGGCCCAGGACCGCCCCGCCCGGCTGACCGTAGGAGTCGTCGGCGCGGGCCGTGTCGGACCTGCCCTCGCCGCGTCGCTCCAGCTCGCAGGGCACCGCCCGGTCGCCGTGTCGGGAGTCTCCGACGCCTCCGTACGCCGCGCAGCCGAGCTGCTTCCCGACGTCCCGCTGGTCCCCCCGGCCGAGGTGCTCGCCCGCGCCGAGCTGGTCCTGCTGACGGTCCCCGACGACGCCCTCGCCGGCCTGGTGAGCGGCCTCGCGGAGACCGGCGCCGTACGGCCGGGCCAGCTGCTGGTGCACACCTCCGGCCGCTACGGGACGGCGGTGCTGGACCCGGCCACCCGGGCCGGCGCGCTGCCGCTGGCCCTCCACCCGGCCATGACGTTCACCGGCACGTCCGTGGACGTCCAGCGGCTGGCCGGCTGCTCCTTCGGCGTGACCGCGCCCGACGAGCTGCGGATGGCCGCCGAGGCGCTGGTCATCGAGATGGGCGGGGAGCCGGAATGGATCGCGGAATCCGCCCGTCCGCTCTACCACGCGGCGCTCGCCATCGGCGCGAACCACCTGGTCACGCTGGTCGCGCAGGCGATGGAGCTGCTGCACCAGGCGGGCGTGCAGGCGCCGAACCGGATGCTCGGCCCGCTGCTCGGCGCCGCGCTGGACAACGCGCTGCGCTCCGGTGACGCGGCCCTGACCGGCCCGGTGGCGCGCGGCGACGCGGGCACCGTCGCCGCCCACGTCGCGGAGCTGCGCCGGCACGCGCCACAGACCGTCGCCGGATACCTCGCGATGGCCCGTACGACCGCGGACCGGGCGTTGGCCCACGGGCTGCTGAAGCCGGAGCTGGCCGAGGACCTGCTCGACGTGCTCGCGGACGCCGGTGACGGCCCCCGGCCGGGCCCCACCGCTCCCGACGCCGGCACCCCGGACCACGACCCGCCGGCGTCCGACCACGGCCCCGGTACCGCCGACCACGGCCCCGGTACCGCCGATCACGGCCCCGGTACCGCCGACCGCGGCCCCGGCACCCCGGGCCAGGACCCCCAGGCCCCCGACGGCGGCCCCGACACCCCCGACCATGGCGCCGAAGGAGGCGACCGATGACCTCCTCGTCTGCGAGCCCGAGCCCGGAGCCGTCCGCGAGCCCGGGCCCGGAGCCGTCCCCGAGCCCGAGCCCGGAGCCGTCCGCGGCCCGCAATCAGGGCCAGGACCCGGCACCGGACCGGCCCGGCGACGCCGCCGCGCCCCTCGTCCACACCGCCGCCGCCCTCCGCGCCCTGCCGCGCCCCAGTGGCGCGCGGGCCGTCGTGATGACCATGGGGGCGCTGCACGAGGGCCACGCCACCTTGGTCCGCGCCGCCCGCCGGCGGGTCGGGCCGCAGGGGCAGGTCGTCGTCACGGTCTTCGTCAATCCGCTCCAGTTCGGGGCGGGCGAGGACCTCGACCGCTATCCGCGGACGCTGGACGAGGACGTCGTGCTGGCCGTCGCGGCGGGCGCGGACGTGGTGTTCGCGCCGCCCGTCGACGAGGTCTATCCGGGCGGAGAGCCGCAGATCCGGATCACCGCGGGCCCCATGGGCACGCTCCTGGAGGGCGCCAGCCGCCCGGGGCACTTCGACGGGGTGCTGACCGTCGTCGCCAAACTGCTCCACCTGACCGCACCGGACCTGGCGTTCTTCGGGCAGAAGGACGCCCAGCAGCTCGCCGTGATCACCCGGATGGCCGCCGACCTGAACTTCCCCGTGGAGATCGTCGGCGTCCCCACGGTGCGCGAGGAGGACGGCCTCGCCCTCTCCAGTCGCAACCGCTACCTGTCCACCCCGGAGCGGCGCACCGCGCTCGTCCTCTCCGCGGCCCTGTTCGCGGCCCGCGACCGGCTCACCGCCGAGGAGGCGCTCCGCGCCCGTGCCGCCTCCACGGGCCACCCGGCCCAGGACCGCTCCGCGGCGCTGGCCGCCATCGGGGAGGACCGGGCCGCCGCCGACGCACACGCCGTCGCCTACGCCGCCGCCGGCCCCCCGCACGGCCCGTCCGTGGCCCGCGCCGCGGCCCGTGCCGTCCTGGAGGATGCCGGTCGGCTCGACCCGCCCCTCGTGCTGGACTACCTGGCGCTGGTCGACCCGTCCGACTTCACCGAGATCCCGGACTCCTACGAGGGCGAGGCGATCCTGGCGGTCGCCGCCAACGTCGGCACCACCCGCCTCATCGACAACATCCGGCTCACCTTCACCGTCGCGCGCCCGGGCACGTCGGCCACCCGCCAGGGTTCCGCCCCGCACCCCGGCACCAGCGCGGACGCACCACCTCCCACCACTCCCCAAGGCCCCCTCGGAGCGACCCGATGACCGCCACCGGAACAGGCCCTGCCACCGCAACAGGCAACGGCCCCGTAGCAGGAACCGGCATACGCCTGACCGCCCCCGCCGCCGGCTGGGCGATCGAAGCGGACGTCGTCGTGGTGGGCTCCGGAGTGGCCGGGCTGACCGCCGCGCTGCGCTGCGCCGCCGCCGGGCGCCGGACGGTCGTGGTCACCAAGGCCCGCCTGGACGACGGCTCCACCCGGTGGGCGCAGGGCGGCATCGCCGCGGCCCTGGGCGACGGCGACACCCCGGAGCAGCATCTGGCCGACACCCTCGTCGCCGGCGCCGGGCTGTGTGACGAGGAGGCCGTGCGGACCCTGGTGACCGAGGGCCCGGACGCCGTCCACCGGCTCATCGCGGCCGGCGCCCGCTTCGACACCGCACCGGGCACCGACGAGATAGCCCTGACCCGTGAGGGCGGCCACCACCGCCGCCGCATCGCGCACGCCGGCGGCGACGCCACCGGCGCCGAGATCTCCCGCGCACTGGTCGACGCGGTCCGCGCCGCCGGACTGCGCACCATCGAGAACGCCCTCGTCCTCGACCTGCTCACGGACGCCGAAGGCCGTACGGCCGGCGTCACCCTGCACGTCATGGGGGAGGGCCAGCACGACGGCGTCGGCGCCGTCCACGCACCGGCCGTGGTCCTCGCCACCGGAGGCATGGGGCAGGTGTTCTCCGCGACCACCAACCCGGCCGTCTCCACCGGCGACGGGGTGGCCCTGGCGCTGCGCGCCGGCGCCGAGGTGTCGGACCTCGAATTCGTGCAATTCCACCCCACCGTCCTGTACTTGGGCCCGGAGGCGGAGGGCCAGCAGCCGCTGATCTCCGAGGCCGTACGGGGCGAGGGCGCACACCTCGTCGACGCCGACGGCACCCGCTTCATGGTCGGGCAGCACGAGCTCGCCGAACTGGCTCCGCGCGACATCGTGGCCAAGGCGATCATGGGCCGGGCGCACGAACAGGGCGTCGAGCACATGTACTTGGACGGCCGGCACTTCGGCGCCCGGATGTGGGAGACCCGCTTCCCGACCATCCTCGCCGCCTGCCGCAGCCACGGCATCGACCCGGTCACCGCACCGATACCGGTCGCCCCGGCCGCCCACTACGCCTCCGGCGGAGTACGCACCGACCTGCGCGGCCGCACCACGGTGCCCGGCCTCTACGCGTGCGGCGAGGTCGCCTGCACCGGCGTCCACGGTGCCAACCGGCTCGCCTCCAACTCCCTCCTGGAGGGCCTGGTCTTCGCCGAGCGGATCGCCTCCGACATCGCCGACGGCGGCGCACCCAGGCGCCCGGCCCCCCGGGCCGCCGACGCCTCGGCGCCCCGTACCGCGCTCCCGCTGCTCGCCCCCGAGACCCGCGCCGAGGTCCAGCGGATCATGACCGCCGGCGCCGGCGTGCTGCGCAGCGCCGAGAGCCTCGCCCGGGCCGCCGCCGAACTGGACCGCATCCACCGCGAGGCGACGGAGGCGAGCGACGCGCCCGGCGACGGCCCCGGCGCGCCCGGCGTCGCCCCCGAGAGCCCCCACAAGAGTCCCGAGCCCGGAGTGGAGGCATGGGAGGCCACCAACCTGCTCTGCGTCGCCCGGGTCCTGGTCGCCGCCGCGCAGCGGCGTGAGGAGACCCGCGGCTGCCATTGGCGCGAGGACCACCCGGACCGGGACGATGCCTCCTGGCGCCGCCACTTCCGCATCACCCTGGGTGCGGACCGCGCGCTGCACCTCCATACGACGGCGACCGCGGACTTCCCGCCGACCGCCGCCCCGTAGCCACGGTCCACCGCCCGCCACGACAGACCACCGACACCACACACCCCCACCTCTCCCCGGATACGGAGCCCACCCGTGAGCAGCACCTCCGACGACCTCCCCCTCCTCCAGATCGGCGGGCCTTCCGGCGGCGCCCCCACCTGGGGGTCCCCCCAGACGAAGCCCGGGGGAGGCTGCGGCGACGCCTGCGGCTGTGCCGGCGGCGACGACGGCTCGTATGAGATCGACCCGCTGACCTGCGGACTCGACCCCGACCTGGCCGCCCTCCTGGTGGCCGCCGGGCTCGACCCCGTACAGGTCGAGGACATCGCGCACCTCGCCGTCGAGGAGGACCTCGACCAGGGGGTGGACGTGACGACCGTGGCCACCATCCCGGAGGACGCGGTCGCCACCGGTGACTTCACGGCCCGTGAGGCCGGTACGGTCGCCGGCCTGCGGGTCGCCGAGGCGGTGCTGTCCATCGTGTGCACCGAGGAGTTCGCGGTCGAGCGGCACGTCGAGGACGGCGACCGGGTCGAGGCCGGCACCACGCTGCTGAGCGTCACCACCCGTACCCGTGACCTGCTCACCGCCGAGCGCAGCGCGCTCAACATCCTGTGCCGGCTGTCGGGCATCGCCACCACGACCCGGGCCTGGGCGGACGTCCTTGCGGGGACGAAGGCCAAGGTCCGCGACACCCGTAAGACGACGCCGGGGCTGCGCGCCCTGGAGAAGTTCGCGGTGCGCTGCGGCGGCGGCGTCAACCACCGGATGTCGCTGTCCGACGCGGCGCTGATCAAGGACAACCACGTGGTCGCGGCCGGCGGCGTGGCCGCGGCGTTCACCGCCGTGCGGGACGAGTTCCCCGGTGTGGCCATCGAGGTGGAGGTCGACCGGCTCGACCAGATCCCGCCGATCCTCGCGGAGGGCGCCGACCTGATCCTGCTGGACAACTTCACTCCTGAGCAGACCCGACAGGCCGTGGAGCTGGTCGCCGGGCGCGCGATGCTGGAGTCATCGGGCCGGCTCACCCTGGACAACGCCCGTGCGTACGCCGAGACCGGCGTCGACTACCTGGCGGTCGGTGCGCTGACGCACTCCTCGCCGATCCTCGACATCGGCCTGGACCTGCGCGAGGGCGGGGCCGAGGCGGGCTCCCCGGACGCCGATCCGCGCGAGGGCAGCTGACCGCCATGCTCCTGACCATCGACGTGGGCAACACCCACACCGTCCTGGGCCTCTTCGACGGCGATGAGATCGTCGAGCACTGGCGCATCTCCACCGACGCCCGCCGCACCGCCGACGAGCTCGCCGTGCTGCTCCAGGGCCTGATGGGGATGCACCCGCTGCTCGGCGACGGCCTGGGCGACGGCATCGAGGGCATCTCCATCTGCTCGACCGTGCCCTCCGTCCTGCACGAGCTGCGCGAGGTCACCCGGCGCTACTACGGGGACGTGCCCGCCGTCCTGGTGGAGCCGGGCGTCAAAACCGGTGTGCCGATCCTGATGGACAACCCCAAGGAGGTCGGCGCCGACCGGATCATCAACGCCCTGGCGGCGGTCGAGCTCTACGGCGGCCCCGCGGTGGTCGTCGACTTCGGCACGGCCACCACGTTCGACGCGGTCAGCGCCCGCGGCGAGTACGTGGGTGGCGTGATCGCGCCGGGCATCGAGATCTCGGTGGACGCACTGGGTGTCAAGGGCGCCCAGCTCCGCAAGATCGAACTGGCCCGGCCGCGCAGCGTCATCGGCAAGAACACCGTCGAGGCGATGCAGTCCGGCATCCTCTACGGCTTCGCCGGCCAGGTCGACGGCGTGGTGAAGCGGATGGCACGGGAGCTGGCCGAGGACCCGGACGAGGTGACCGTGCTCGCCACCGGCGGGCTGGCCCCGATGGTGCTCGGCGAGTCCTCGGTGATCGACGCGCACGAGCCCTGGCTCACCCTGATCGGGTTGCGGCTGGTCTACGAGCGGAACGTCGGCCGGTCGTAGGCGTCGATCGGGGCACCGATCGTCACCACCGGGCGGTGCACGGAGGTGCGGCTCGCTGCCGCGCCACCAGTCACGAATTAAGCGGCTTTTGTCGGAATTGGTCGTAAAGTCGCCACATGCCAATGCCAAACGGAACCCGCGGCGGCGTGGCGTTCAGCGCCGATGAGTTGCGCGTGCTCCGTCGCGCCCTCGCCCACGCCCTTCAGACGATGCCCCACTCCGCCCCGTCGACACCCCTCGACCCGGAGCGGACACAGGACATCCAGGAGTACCTGCGGCTGGCCGAGGCGGTCGACGAGGCGGTCCGCGAAGGCGGCCGACTGCGCGCCTTCCTCCTCGCCGACCTCGCCCGCTACCGCGCGAGCCTGCCCGGTTCGGCCGCCGGCTACCTCGCGCTGCTGACCGAGGCGCTGGAGGCCGGCCACGTCCCCGGACCCGAAGACCTCCGCGCGCTGCGCGCACTGCGCGCCCGCCCGTCCGGAGCCGCCGGACGCGAGCGCCACAGCGCCCTGCTGCGCCACTGCGAGCGGCTGGCCGAACAATCCGTACGGGTCCGGCTGCGCGCGCTGCCAGGCGGCCGCTCAGGGGCCCGCAGCGGCCGGGAACCGGACCCCGGTCGGGAGCCGAAACCGGAGCGCAAGCCGCAACCCGCGCCGACGCCGCAGCCGAAGGCGCCCCGGCCCGACCGGCCGATCCCCACGCCGGGCGAGGTCTTCCCGCCCCGCCGGAAGCCCGCCCCGCCCCCCGAGAGCCGCACCGCCTGAGCGCTGCGTACCCTGACGGGGTACGTCCGGATGCTCACGCCCGCCAGGGAGGCCCCACGCCATGGATTACGTCGCAGCGTTGCTCCCGCCGGTGGTGATGGCGGTGGCCTTCACCTGCCTGATCGTGACGATGATCAAGAGCCAGGGCGGCGCGAACAAGGCCAAGGAGGACGCCGCCGTGGACGCCGCGCTGGCCGGCGCGGAGGCCGCCGGGCCGAAGCCCACGGCGCACGGCGCCTGAACTTCGACCACCCGTCGCCCCGCCGCCGGCGACCGCCGCACACCGTACGGCCCGGACGCTCCTTCAGGAGCGGTCCGGGCCGTACGCCGTTTCCGGCGGGCGCAACGAGACGCCGCAAACGCACGAGATCAACGGGCATTCGCGACATCTCCCACTATTGTTCTTGTGTGCCGAGACCATTGGGTGATCTGGAAGACGCGGTCATGACGCGGGTCTGGGAGTGGAACCGCCCGGTCACCGTTCGAGAAGTCCTGGAAGATCTGCAGAAGGAACGGTCGATCGCCTACACAACGGTCATGACCGTATTGGACAACCTCCATCAGAAGGGCTGGGTGCGCCGCGAAGCAGAAGGCCGCGCCTATCGATATGAGGCGGTCTCCACTCGCGCCGCCTACGCGGCCGCACTGATGAACGAGGCATGGTCCGCCAGTGACAACCCCGCGGCCGCACTCGTGGCGTTCTTCGGCATGATGTCGCCCGAACAGCGACATGCCCTGCGTGATGCCGTGCGGATCGTCCAGGCCGACGAACGCCCCGAAGAGGCACAAGCCCCGGAACGCACAGAAGGCGCAGAACACCGCGGGGAAGAGGCACAACAGCGGCAAGAGCCGCCGCCGGCGGAAGAACGCGCGGCAGAACCCGGCCGGCAAGCGGCCGATGAAGCCGGACCCACCGAAGCGGATGAACCCGGGGCGGGTGCCAACGGCAAGGGGCGATAGCGTCCCGGCATGCCTCCCCATTCAAAAGGGCTCACCGTCCGCCGCGCCAGGACCAGTGATGTACCGGCCGTACGCCGACTCATCGACACCTACTCGCGCGACGGGATCCTGCTCGACAAAGCCACCGTCACGCTTTACGAGGACATCCAGGAGTTCTGGGTCGCCGAGCGGGACGAAGACGGCGAGGTCGTCGGCTGCGGAGCACTCCACGTCATGTGGGAAGACCTGGCGGAGGTGCGCACCCTGGCCGTGGACCCACGGCTGAAGGGCTCGGGTGTCGGTCACCAAGTCCTCGACAAGCTGCTCGGCACCGCGAGCTGGCTCGGAGTGCGGCGCATTTTCTGTCTCACCTTCGAAGTCGACTTCTTCAGCAAGCACGGCTTCGTGGAGATCGGCGAGGCCCCCGTAGACGGTGATGTGTACAGCGAGCTGCTGCGTTCCTATGACGAGGGCGTTGCGGAGTTCCTCGGCCTCGAACGAGTGAAGCCCAACACCCTGGGTAACAGTCGGATGCTTCTGCACCTGTGATGAGTGTTCTATGTCCGAATCGCTCCCCTATCTCATGGCTGTGGAAGCATGCGTTCCCCGGTCTGCGGGCAAGTGAACCCTACCCAAGGGTTTGTGTTTTTCCCGGAAAAGCGGTTTGCTTTCCGTCGTAATCCGCATTCGATGAAAGGGAAACCGGTGGCACAGAAGGTTCAGGTTCTTCTTGTCGACGACCTCGACGGCGGCGAAGCCCACGAGACCGTGACGTTCGCTCTCGACGGTAAGTCCTACGAGATCGACCTCTCCGAAGGCAACGCCGACAAGCTGCGTGACTCGCTCGCCGACTTCGTGAAGGCCGGCCGTCGCACCGGCGGCCGTTCCGCGGCTCGCGGTAAGGCGCGCGCGGCGGCTTCCGGCGGCAGCCAGGACACCGCGAAGATCCGCGCCTGGGCAAAGGAGAACGGCTACAACGTCAATGACCGCGGCCGTGTCCCCGCCGACATTCGCGAGGCATTCGAGAAGGCCAACGGCTGATCGCCGCAGGCGCGGTTCGATTGGCCATTACGAGCACGCAACAACCGGGCACGATGGCACTCCGTCGCCGCCGCGCCCACGAGTCGTACGAGGTCGGGGACGCCCCCACCGTCCCCGATTCCTGCCCCGATCCCCGTGGTGGGCAGGGAATTCTCCACCTCGTACCCGGACCGGGGAGGCCGCACCCATCCCGCGGCCTCCCGCGAGCCGAATCCGTAGGGCGGTGACACCGCCGAAGCGCTGGTGGGGAGCGCCGGCGCGGGCATCCGGCCCCCGGCTCCGCGCGCCGTGAGATCCGGCGTCAGGGTGCCCCACTCAAGCCATTCCAGGATTCCCGGGAGTTCCTCGGCGCCGCCGGCCGCGATGAAGATGAGCAATTTCGGCCGATCACCCGAGTGTTTCCCGTCGGGTGCGGTCCGTAGCAGCGCCACCGGCCCCAGGCGCGGCCAGCGCCGCAGTACGGCGTCGCCCGCATCGGCCGGCATCTCCAGGACGTCGAAGCGCAGCCCCGTCAGCAGTTCCACCGGATCCGGGCCGGTGGTCGGCCAGCCCAGCTCGTCCTCGTACCAGCGGCGGACGGCGGGGAGCGGACTGCGGGGGCGCGGAAGCACGCGGGCCATGACCGGTGCAACTCCCCATCCGTGAGGAAGTTACGTTCGGTGCAAGCTCGGATACTGTGCGTGCTGAACCCGAGGCGCGGCGGAGCATTCGGCGGCGTGCGGATGTTCGCCCATAGCGGATGGAAGCGGCCCGCGCCGCATGGAGTGTCAGTGGCAGCGGGTAAGACAGTCTCAGTGGGAAGAGACGGTGTGACCGGCGCACACAGCGCTGCGGCCCCGCCGATGGCGGGATGCGGACGGCGTGTCGGGCAAGGGCGCGTTCGCCACGGGCGTAGTGGCGGACGGCGTATATGCCTGGCCTGCGGGAACATCGTCTCGCACCATCGAGTTGGAGCAGATGTCAGCTGTTCGGCAGTAAATTTCCCCGCCGGAGCGGGGGTGATCCGGACGGGTGTCGGCAGTTGGAATGAGCTGTCCCGCCCCGCGGGACTAGCATGCGGAAGGACAGGGAGGGGACCGACCCCTAACTGCCTGACCGCTCTGAGGAGCGATTAACGATGTTCGAGAGGTTCACCGACCGCGCGCGGCGGGTTGTCGTCCTGGCTCAGGAAGAAGCCCGGATGCTCAACCACAACTACATCGGCACCGAGCACATCCTCCTGGGCCTGATCCACGAGGGTGAGGGTGTCGCCGCTAAGGCCCTGGAGAGCCTCGGGATTTCGCTCGAGGCGGTCCGCCAGCAGGTGGAGGAGATCATCGGGCAGGGCCAGCAGGCCCCGTCCGGGCACATCCCCTTCACCCCCCGTGCCAAGAAGGTCCTGGAGCTGTCGCTCCGCGAGGCCCTCCAGCTCGGCCACAACTACATCGGTACGGAGCACATCCTGCTCGGCCTGATCCGCGAGGGCGAGGGCGTCGCAGCCCAGGTCCTGGTGAAGCTGGGCGCCGATCTCAACCGGGTGCGGCAGCAGGTCATCCAGCTGCTCTCCGGCTACCAGGGCAAGGAAGCCGCCACCGCCGGCGGCCCCGCCGAGGGCACGCCCTCGACCTCCCTCGTCCTGGACCAGTTCGGCCGCAACCTCACGCAGGCCGCTCGCGAGACCAAGCTCGACCCGGTCATCGGGCGCGAGAAGGAGATCGAGCGGGTCATGCAGGTGCTGTCCCGCCGTACGAAGAACAACCCGGTCCTCATCGGCGAGCCCGGCGTCGGCAAGACGGCGGTCGTCGAGGGCCTGGCCCAGGCCATCGTCAAGGGCGAGGTGCCCGAGACCCTCAAGGACAAGCACCTCTACACCCTCGACCTCGGCGCCCTGGTCGCCGGCTCCCGCTACCGGGGTGACTTCGAAGAGCGCCTGAAGAAGGTCCTCAAGGAGATCCGCACCCGCGGCGACATCATCCTGTTCATCGACGAGCTCCACACCCTCGTGGGTGCGGGCGCCGCCGAGGGCGCGATCGACGCCGCCAGCATCCTCAAGCCCATGCTGGCGCGAGGCGAGCTGCAGACCATCGGTGCCACCACGCTCGACGAGTACCGCAAGCACCTGGAGAAGGACGCCGCGCTGGAGCGCCGCTTCCAGCCCATCCAGGTCGCGGAGCCGTCGCTGCCGCACACCATCGAGATCCTCAAGGGTCTGCGGGACCGCTACGAAGCGCACCACCGCGTGTCCATCACGGACTCCGCGCTGGTCGCGGCGGCCACCCTCGCCGACCGCTACATCTCCGACCGCTTCCTGCCGGACAAGGCCATCGACCTGATCGACGAGGCCGGCTCCCGGATGCGGATCCGCCGCATGACCGCACCGCCGGACCTGCGCGAGTTCGACGAGAAGATCGCCGATGTGCGCCGGGAGAAGGAGTCCGCGATCGACTCGCAGGACTTCGAGATGGCCGCGGGTCTGCGCGACAAGGAGAAGCAGCTCCTGGCCGCCAAGACCAAGCGGGAGAAGGAGTGGAAGGCCGGCGACATGGACGTCGTCGCCGAGGTGGACGAGGAGCTGATCGCCGAGGTCCTGGCGACGGCGACGGGCATCCCGGTCTTCAAGCTCACCGAGGAGGAGTCGTCCCGCCTGCTGCGCATGGAGGACGAGCTCCACAAGCGCGTCATCGGCCAGAAGGACGCCATCAAGGCGCTCTCCCAGGCCATCCGCCGTACCCGTGCCGGCCTGAAGGACCCCAAGCGTCCCGGTGGCTCGTTCATCTTCGCCGGCCCGTCCGGCGTCGGTAAGACCGAGCTGTCCAAGACGCTGGCGGAGTTCCTCTTCGGCGACGAGGACGCGCTGATCTCCCTCGACATGTCGGAGTTCAGCGAGAAGCACACGGTCTCGCGGCTCTTCGGTTCGCCTCCCGGCTACGTCGGCTACGAAGAGGGCGGCCAGCTCACCGAGAAGGTGCGCCGCAAGCCGTTCTCCGTCGTGCTCTTCGACGAGGTCGAGAAGGCCCACCCGGACATCTTCAACTCGCTGCTCCAGATCCTGGAGGACGGTCGCCTGACCGACTCCCAGGGCCGGGTCGTGGACTTCAAGAACACGGTCATCATCATGACGACCAACCTCGGCACCCGGGACATCTCCAAGGGCTTCAACCTCGGCTTCGCGGCCCAGGGCGACACCAAGTCCAGCTACGAGCGGATGAAGAACAAGGTCAACGAAGAGCTCAAGCAGCACTTCCGCCCCGAGTTCCTCAACCGTGTCGACGACACCGTCGTCTTCCACCAGCTGACCGAGGAAGACATCATCCAGATCGTCGACCTCATGATCGCCAAGGTGGACGAGCGGCTCAAGGACCGCGACATGGGCATCGAGCTCAGCGGCACCGCCAAGTCGCTGCTGGCCAAGCGCGGCTACGACCCGGTGCTCGGCGCCCGGCCGCTGCGCCGCACGATCCAGCGCGAGATCGAGGACGCCCTCTCGGAGAAGATCCTCTTCAGCGAGCTGCGTCCGGGCCACATCGTGGTCGTCGACACCGAGGGCGAGGGTGAGTCCGCCAAGTTCACCTTCCGTGGTGAGGAGAAGGCTGCCCTGCCGGACGCCCCGCCGATCGAGTCCGCCACCGGTGGCTCGGGCCCGAACCTGAGCAAGGACGCCTGACAAACGGCATATATGCCACATAGGGAACTGCCCCGGAACCGTTTTGCACGGTTCCGGGGCAGTTCCGTTGCCGCCGACTTCGCGCCGCATTCGATCGCGGATTGCGACCCACCATGGAATCGGCCACCGCGAACGCCGATTCGCCTGGGAAGCCAAAGTCGCCTAGGCGCTATCCGTCATCCGGCATCCGCTATCCGCATCGGTATGCCTGTGGGTGCGAGTGACATCCGGACGTCTTCTCTGAGCGCCTTCTCTGTGCAGCTTCTCTGTGCAGCTGTGCGCTGTCTCTGAGTGGCTTCTCTGTCTGACTTCTCTCTGTGTCTTCTGTGTGCGCTTCTGTATACGCCTGTGGTTGAAGCTGCCTTTGTGACTCTGTTTGCGGCTCGGACGAAAATGCGACGCGGTATGTGCAGCGGCTGTTTTCAGCCGTATGTCCAAAATTCCGCTGTCCGGAATCCAGTCGTGCCCCGTCGTGATCAGTTCCCCGTGGTGAGGCGATGTGCATTCCATCAGGAACGCCGCGCGCCGAGGGAATGCGGTGACCGGTACCGCCCCGGGGCGCTCGACGGCGCCCGAACGGGCTCTGGCGGGGCGGGCGCGGGTGCGGGCGGGGCGGGCGCGGTGCAACTGTGCGCGGAGGGCGGGTGGATGGCCGAGTGCGGCGCGGGCGGTGGCGTGCCGGCGGTCGACCGAGGGGCTCGGCGACCTGGATGACCTCAGCGACCTCAGCGGTGTCGGTCCTCGGTTGTGGGGGCAGGTCGGCCGGGGGAGGTCGCTCGGCGGGGGCGTGCGGCCGGGGCGGCTTGAGATGCCCCCATGGGTGCGCGCCGAAGGTCGACAGGGGCGGTCGCGGTTGCTCGGGGCCTCCGGTGCCGGTGGGCGCGGGCGGCGCGGCCGGCGCGGCAGTGCCGGGTCACGTCGCTCCCGTCACGTCGCTCCCGTCACGTGGCTCCCGCCACGAACCGCCGCCATCACGGCTCCGCGGGCGACGGTTCGGGCGTCGGCGTCGGCGTCGGGGGCGGGGTCGGGGTCGAGGCCGGAGTCGGGGTCGGCGCTCGGCGTCGGCGCCGGGTCGGGCTGGGACGGGTCGGAATGGTGTGGTGGCGGTCACGAATTCGGTGGTCGGATATCGCGTCGATGGGGTCGTCCGGTGTCGTCGGGTAATCCGCGTCACACGAATTCGAGTAGCCCAGGTCACACGGAAAAGGCATTGGATCTTTCCGTGCCGTGACATGACGCACAGGCGTTTCGGGGCCTACTAAAGGGATTAGGGGAAGAGGCGGGGCGGCGGCCCGCGGTTTTCGGCGGGCGGGGCGGGGGCGGCGACGGCGGGCAGTCGGGGTGCGGCGACGCCTGGACTGCTCAGGGAGGAAACCGCTGATCAGGGCGCTGGGGCGAGGCCAAGACGGCGCCCCACATGTCTCTTTTGGGGTGATTGGTGCAGATGAGGTGCGCGAGCGCAAGAGGCTCATTTCCCCGTCTGCAATACGGGCCGGGGTAGTAGCAGGGCCCCTTGGCGAGGCGCTTGATGCGGGTTACCAAGGAATGGCGATCCCGGACCGCAGCCGGGTAACCAATCAATTTCCGGAGGGAAAACCCGCATGTCGAAGTTCGCTGCCATACGTAATTCGAAGAAGGCTGTTCTGCGTAACCGCGTCGCCGTTGTGGCCGCCGGTATCGGCGTTACCGCGGCGCTCGGCGCCGGCGTCGCCTCCGCCGCCGACGGGGGGCTGCTGAGCCTCACCTCGGGCGTCGGCAAGACCGTCAGCGCCCAGGCCGATGCGCAGGTCAAGGCGGCCACCGACGCCAAGGCCGCCGCAGCCAAGGCCAAGCTGGTCGCGGCCAAGAAGGCCAACGCCTGGGTCAAGCCGGTCGAGAAGTACGTCCTCGGCTCCACCTTCGGCCTGGCCGGCAGCCACTGGGCGCACAAGCACAGCGGTCAGGACTTCGTCGTGCCGACCGGCACTCCGGTGAAGGCCGTCCACAAGGGCACCGTCGTCAAGGCCGGCCCGTGGGGTGGCGGCGACGGCCCGGCGTACGGCAACGCCATCGTGATCAGGCACGACAACGGCATGTACACCCAGTACGCGCACCTGTCGGCGATCCAGGTCCACGTCGGCCAGTGGGTCGGCACGGGCCAGCAGATCGGCCTGTCCGGCAGCACCGGCAACTCGACCGGTCCCCACCTGCACTTCGAGGTCCGCACCGGCCCCAACTACGGGTCGGGCATCGAGCCGACCGGATTCCTGCGGGCTCACGGCGACGCCGTCTGAGCTGAGTCCGGCCGGGCTGGCCGGCGGCTCGGCGGGTTCGCCGCCGTGACCAGTTCTGTGGCGACCCTGAGGATGGCCTCGCGCTTCTCCTCGGGGTCGCCCTCCACGTTCTGCATCACGATCATGCCCGCGTGCATGGAGAACAGTGCGGTGATGCAGCGCACCTGATCCTCAAGCCCCGCGTCCGGCTCCTTGAGGAGGCCGAAGAGGGTCAGCAGGCGCTCCTTGGAGGTCTCACCGATGCGCAGCTCGCGCACCGTCGCCTGGTTCTCCTGCATGAAGCGGAAGAGGGGCTCGGCCGAGCGCAGCGACTCGCTGTAGCGGCGGATCAGCTCCTGCTTGGTCTCCAGGGTGCGCGGCTGCCCCTCGGCCCAGGCGATCAGCTCGTCGATGGGCCTGGTCAGGTCCTCGAACAGGCTGATGACGATGTCTTCCTTGGTCTTGAAGTGGTAGTAGAGCGCCGCCTTGGTGACGTCGAGCCGCTCGGCGATCTCGCGCAGCGAGGTCTTGTCGTAGCCCTGCTCGGAGAACAGCTCCAGAGCGACGTCCTGAATGCGCTGCCGGGTGTTCCCCCTGCGCGGCTGCGGTGTGCTCATGGTGCTTCTCCTGCTCGTCGGTACTGGTCAGAGGGCTGCCCAGGAGGGCGTCAAAGAAACTTACTTGACGCCCGGCTAGTTGGCCGCCTACCTTCATCACTGTACTGAACTAGCCGGGCGGCAAGTAAGTGGGAGTGAGTGATGGGGAAGTCGCAGTCTGCGACCCCGACGGGGGACGGAAGGAAAACGGCGATGGCGGAGAGACCGCAGTCGCCCGCAGGGGGCACGGACGGCGGCAAGCAGCCGGCCAGCGTACGCATGGTGCTCTTCGCGCTGATGATCGCGATGCTCCTCGCGATGCTCGACAACATGATCGTCGGCACCGCGATGCCGACCATCGTCGGTGAACTCGGCGGCATGAACCACCTGTCGTGGGTGGTCACCGCATACACCCTCGCCACCGCCGCCTCCACCCCGATCTGGGGCAAGCTCGGCGACATGTACGGGCGCAAGGGCGTCTTCCTCACGTCCATCGTGATCTTCCTGATCGGCTCGGCGCTCTCCGGCATGGCCCAGGACATGGGGCAGCTGATCGGCTTCCGCGCCGTCCAGGGCCTGGGCGCGGGCGGCCTCATGGTCGGCGTCATGGCGATCATCGGTGATCTGATTCCGCCGCGGGAGCGCGGCAAGTACCAGGGCATGATGGCCGGCGTCATGGCCGTCGCGATGATCGGCGGACCGCTGGTCGGCGGCAGCATCACCGACCACCTCGGCTGGCGCTGGAGCTTCTACATCAACCTGCCGCTCGGCGCCATCGCCCTCGTCATGATCACCACGGTGCTGCACCTGCCGAAGAAGCGGTCGCAGACCCGCATCGACTACGTGGGCGCCGCACTGCTCACCATCGGCATCACGGCCCTGGTCCTGATCACCACCTGGGGCGGCACCGAGTACGACTGGCTCTCCGGCCAGATCGTCGGCCTCGGCATCCTCGGCGTGGTCGCACTGATCGCCTTCCTCCTGGTGGAGCGCAAGGTCAGCGAGCCGGTGCTGCCGCTGCACATCTTCCGCAACGGCAACTTCTCCCTCGTCACCGTCATCGGCTTCCTCGTCGGCTTCGTGATGTTCGGGTCGATGACGTTCCTGCCGCTGTTCCAGCAGACCGTGCAGGGCGCCTCGGCCACCAACTCCGGCCTGCTGCTGCTGCCGATGCTGCTGGCGATGATGGCCGTGTCGCTGTTCGCCGGCCGGGTCACCACCCAGACCGGCAAGTACAAGGCCTTCGTCGTGGTCGGCGGTGCCCTGATCACCGCAGGCCTGACACTGCTGTCCCTGATGGACACCGGCACCACCCGCTTCACCTCGGGCGCCTTCATGGCCGTCCTCGGCGCCGGTATGGGCTTCCTGATGCAGACCACGATGCTGATAGCCCAGAACAGCGTCGAGATGAAGGACATGGGCGTCGGCTCCTCGTCCGCCACCCTGTTCCGCACCATCGGCGGCTCCTTCGGCGTCGCGATCTTCGGCGCGATCTTCACCGACCAGGTGAAGTCCACGATGGTCGAGCGGCTCGGCAAGGCGGCCGGCGACAAGATGACCGGCGGCGGCGCCCAGATGGACCCGAAGCGCCTGCCCCAGCTCCCGCCGATGGTCAAGGACGCCTACGCGCACGCGGTCGCCAACGGCACCCACCAGGTCTTCCTGTGGGGCGCGGCGGTCAGCATCATCGGCTTCGCCGCGGCCTGGTTCCTCAAGGAGGTGCCGCTGCGCGGCGGACCCGCCAAGCCCGCCGAGAGCCCGGAGGGTGGGGACGCTCCGGTGGACCGGGTGGCGGTGGCAGAGACCGTCTGACCCGGCCCCGAGCTCTCGGCCCCACGAGCGGCCCCCGGCACCTCGCCGGGGGCCGCTCGTCGTTCTCGACACCACTGGTGCTCGCCGACCCGGCGCCGTGAGCACCAGCACCGCGACCTCGACCAGAGCCGGGGCGAGTAGCGGGGGGCGAGCGAGCCCTACCGGCGAGGCCACCGGGGGAGCGAGTCCCGCTGCGGGTGGGTGAGCGCCGCCGCGGTGGAGCAGTCGGGAACGCTGCGGGTGGGTGAGCGCCGCCGCGGTGGAGCAGTCGGGAACGCTGCGGGCTACCGGTCCGGCAGGTGGATGACGGGGAAGCTGCCCGTGTTCGTGGGCGCGTTCTCCGGGAGCCACAGGACGGACACCGCGCCGGTCGAACCGTCCGTGAGCTCATCGGCGTTGCGGAACGTCAGCCGCGCGCCCAGCACCCGTGCCTGGCCGGCCGCGATCGTCAGGCCCAGGCCGTGCCCGCGGCCGGCCCGGTCACTGCTGCCGGTCCGGAAACGGCTCGGCCCCTCACGCAACAGTGCCTCCGGGAAGCCGGGGCCGTGGTCGCGGACCCGCAGCACCCGGCCCTCCACGGTGACCTCGATCGGCGGCCGGCCGTGCCGGGCGGCATTGGCGATCAGATTCCCCAGGATCCGCTCCAGACGACGCGGATCCGTGGTGACCTCGGCATCCCGTACGACATCGACGGTGATGTCCGGGTCCAGGGCGCGCACCCGACGGATCACGAACTCACCCAGCGCGACGTCCTGCAACTCGGCCCGCTCGGCATGACCGTCGAGCCGGGCCACCTCCAGCACGTCCTCCACCAGCGTGCGGAGCGCCTGCGCCCGGTCCCGCACCAACTCGGACGGCCGACCGGGCGGCAGCAGCTCGGCCGCCGTCAGCAGCCCCGTCACCGGAGTGCGCAGCTCATGGGCGATATCGGCGGTGACCCGACGCTCGGCCTCGATGCGCTCCTGAAGGGCGTCCGACATCGCATCCACGGCATAGGCCAGATCGTCGGTCTCGTCATGCACCCGCCCACCGCCGACCTCGTCGCGGATGCGCACCGAGGTGTCCCCGTCGGCCAGCTTCCCCGCCGCCGCGGCCGCCTTGCGCAGCCGCCTGGAGAGCCGCCCGCCGACCAGCACACCCAGCGCACACCCGCCGACCACGACCGCGGTCGAACCGATCAGCAACGCCTGATCCAGATCGTCCAGGACCGCGAAACGGTCCGGGAAACGGTCATGGACGGACAGCACCCGGCCGTTGCTCAACGGCGAGGCGGCCCACACCTCAGGCGCGGTCTGCCCGGTGTCCTGGAGGTACGTCGCCCGCTTGTTCTTGGCGACCTCGTCGCGCAGCGCCCGCGGCAGCGCCGGATCGTCGATCTTCGCCCCGAACTGGAGCCGGTTGGTCGACTCGAAGATCTTCTGCGTGAAGTTGAGCCGCTCCACCTGCACATCACGGCTGTTGTCGAGCATGGAATGCCGCGCGGCGTTGTGCACGACAAGGCTCAGCGCGACCGCGACCAGCGCTCCGACGAGCGCGATCGCGGCGCTGAGCTTCCATCTCAACCCCGTCCGCAGGGCCAGCCTGACCACCGGCGGCGTCAGCCTCTCAACTTGTATCCGAAGCCGCGGACCGTTTCGATCCGGTCCTGGCCGATCTTGCCGCGCAACCGCTGGACATGGACGTCCACCACCCGGGTGTCACCGCCCCAGCCGTAGTCCCAGACCCGCTCCAGCAGCCGGTCGCGCGAGAGGACCGTACCCGGCGCGTTGGAGAACTCCAGCAGCAGCCGCATCTCGGTGGGCGTCAGCGCGACGTTCTCGCCGCCCTTGCGCACCTCCATGCCCTCCGTGTCGACCTCAAGATCACCGAAACGCAGCACCGCCTCCGCGGCCTCGTCCGCCTCGGCCACCGCCGGCTTGCCGCCGTCCGGACCGCTGGCGTGCCCGAAGCGGCGCAGCACCGCACGGATCCGGGCGACCAGCACCGCACCGTCGAACGGCTTGGTCACATAGTCGTCCGCGCCCGCCTCCAGACCCAGCACCACATCGATCGAATCGGCCCGCGCCGACAGCATGATCACCGGGACCGTCGACTCGTCACGGATCCGCCGGCACAGGCTGACGCCGTCCAGCCCCGGCACCATCACGTCCAGCAGGGCGATATCCGGGCGGTTGGCGCGGAACGCCTCCAGGCCCGCGAGCCCGTCGGGCATCGCAGTGACCACGAACCCGTCCCGCTCCAGCGCCAGCTGGGTGGCCTCACGGATGACGTCGTCGTCCTCGACGAAGAGCACATGGGTCTCGGCCATGCGGTTGTCTCAACCCTTCGATGCCGCACCGTCGGTCGGCGACGGTCCGCCGTCCGTGGTGATCTTGCTGTAGTCGGTGTGATACGAGTCGTACTGGGTGAAGTGGTCGTTGGTCCAGTGGTACGTCAGCACGTCCTCGCCGGACGGGAAGCCCACCTCGTCACCGGAGGCGTAGGTCTGCTTGGAGATCTCCAGCTCACCCTTGTTGACCCCGGCGGTGACCGACGGCTGCTCGTTCACGTATACGTTGTCATACCCGTCCCTCGCGCCGCTGCGCTTGCGATAGACGTACGAACCGATCCCCACCGAATCCGCGCAGGTCATCACGTTGACGATGACATCGGGCGCCGTGTTGCCGGTCAGCGACGCATACGTCACCTGGACCGGGTACTCATCGGCCGCACACGGCTTGTACAGGGACTTCTTCACATCCCCGCCGACCTTCGGGTCGTCCCGCATGAGTTGGACCGCGTCGACCTTCTTGAAACCGGCCGTCGACGTGGGGCTGGGAGAATTGCTCACCGGCCCCTTCGGCGCGGGCGTACTGCTCGCCGCTCCCTCGCTGCGGACGCCCTCACCCCCCGGATTGCACCCGGCCAGCAAAAGGCCGACGGCGGCCACTCCTGCCGTGGCCGCGCCGCCTCTGGTCAACCCGATTCTGGTCAACCTCTTCCTGGACAATCCGCTCCCGCTCACCGCGCTGCTCGCACAGCCGCTGATCCCGCTGCTGCTCCTGATGTGATTGTCGCGCGCCGAGCTGTCAACCGTACGGCCCCCGAGTGCGTGACCGTTTTCACACGTAATGCCACACTGTCCGTCGTCGATCCCGCACGGTCCGCCGCCGACGCCGAACGGACCGCCGTCCCGCCCCCTGCCGACCGCCGTCCGCCGCAGATCAGGCCGCGCACCGCTCCCGCTCCTGGTCGCCGCGCTCCAGCATCCGGGCGTCGATGTCACGCGACTCCAGCTCCTGACGCAGCCGGGCCAGCGCACGGTGCAGGGTGCTCTTGACCGTACCGGTGGACATGCCGAGCGCGGCAGCGGTCTCCTCGGTGCTCATCTGCTCCCAGTGCCGCAGGACGACCACGCTGCGCTGCTTCGGCGCCAGCACCCCGAGGATGTCCATCAGCAGGGCGCGATCGGCACGCTGCTCGGTGCCGTCGTCGACGCTCGCGTCCGGAAGCTGCTCGGTGGGTACCTCCTCCAGCTTCCGCGCCCGCCACCACTCGGTCCGAGTGTTGATCATGACGCGGCGGAGGTAGGCGTCGGCCAGCGACTTGTCCGCGATGCCGTCCCAGCGGCCGTACGTGCGGACCAGCGCCGTCTGGAGCAGGTCCTGGGCGTCCACCGGATCGGGCACCAGACGCCGGGCGCTGCGCAGCAGGGCCTCCTGCCGCGTACGCACGTACTCTTCGAAGTCCAGTACCTTGCCGCCGCTGGTCGCCATTTCGACGCCTCCGATCCGCTTTCGTTTCCCCACGTTGACCGTGCTGGCGGTCATCTCCAGCACGAGGAAGACGCTACGGAGAGGGTGTTGCGGCGTAATGTGCGTCGGCCCCACAGCGAGTGCACGGAAAACCCTCGGTTGTGTAACAGCCCCCCAGGGGTCATACCTCGGACGGACGGCGGGCGTACGCGGGTCATACTCCCGACGGAGGAGCACCCCACCACAAGGCCTATGACGTGCACCGACGCGGCAATCGGGCGACGCGAGCGACACCATCACGCCATCACGGTGGGCGCTTTCCGGCCACACCGCCCGATACCTGACAGAAGGTCAAGCAGGGTCACACAAGGTCAAACGCGGCCGCCGAAGCGACCGCGCCGTGAACGACACCCTGAGACTCCTCGAATGACTTGGCGACGACCGGAGGCGCCCCGGCGAGGACCCGGGACGCGCCGGCGACGACCTGGGACGCCCCGGGGGTGACGCGGGTATGTCTCGGGCGTCGTGGGCCGGGTGTGGCTGGGAGGAGGGGGGAGAGGTAGAGAGGGGAGAGGTAGGGGTAAGGGCAGGGGAGAGGTAGGGGCAGGGACGAGGGAATAGGGGTAGGGGCCGGCTGCCCCCGAGAAGGGGGCCTCCTAAGCCGACCCACCTGGCCCTACGACAGCGGCAGCCGGTACCGGCCGCCCCCCACCGGCTCCACCAATCCGTCCGACACCAGCCCGTCCAGCGCCCGGGCCCGCTGCACCGGCTCGTCCCACACCGCGTCCAGCACCCCCTGCGGCACCGGCGACACCGCCTCCCGCAGCACGGCGAGCAGCTTGCCGCGCACCTGCCGGTCGGTACCCGCGTACGCCTGAGTGCGCCGCGCCGGACCGTCGTGCGCCGGGGACCCGGCCAGCCGCCAGGCGCACTGCGCAGCAATCGGGCAGCGGTGACACTCCGGAGCGCGCGCCGTGCACACCAGCGCACCCAGCTCCATCGTCGCCGCGGCCCAGCGCGCCGCGAGCGGCTCGTCGTCGGGCAGCAACTGGCGGGCGAGCTTGCGCTCGGCGGCGGTGGTGGCGTTCGGCGGGTACTGCCGGCCGGCCACCGAGCGGGCGAACACCCGGCGCACATTGGTGTCCAGCACCGCGTGCCGCTGCCCGTACGCGAACGACGCCACCGCCGCGGCGGTGTACTCGCCGACGCCGGGCAGCGCCAACAACTGGCCGTGCTCGCGCGGTACGTCACCGCCGTGCCGCTCCTGTATGGCGGACGCGGCGGCGTGCAGGCGCAGTGCCCGCCGCGGATACCCGAGCCGGCCCCAGGCCCGCACCGCCTCACCCGGCGCCTCGGCGGCCAGGTCGGCGGGGCGCGGCCAGCGGGCCAGCCACTGCTCGTACACCGGCAGCACTCTGCTGACCGGAGTCTGCTGCAACATGAACTCGCTCACCATCACACCCCAGGCGCCCGCTTCCGGGCGGCGCCAGGGCAGATCGCGGGCGTGCTCGTCGAACCAGTCGGTGACCGGGCCGTGCAGCGCGGTCCCGTCTGCGGCCCCCGCGGCCGGAACGGCGGCGGAAGCGGTCTCGGCGGCGGCGGTCGTGGCAGTAGAGGAGACAGGCGTCGAAGTCATGGCACCGCCGATCCTGGCACGTTCGCGCGCGCCCGGGAAACGCACCGGGCCGGCCCCGCCGCGCGCCCACCCGCACGCAGGACGGCGGGATACGCACGGGTGGCCGCTACCGGCGGTACGCAACGGGCGGACGCGCGCACGGGAGGGGGTGGGGGCGGGGTGGTGAGGTGGATGGGGGAGGGGGAGGGGGAGGGTGAACGGGGGGATGGCCGAGTAGGGAACAGATTACTCTCCGTAATCGTTGCCGAGATATTGGAGGCGGCGCGCGAGGATGCAGGCATGGCAGACGTGGCGGGAATGGCAGGCGTGACGGGCACGGTGAGTAAGGGAGGGGCGGTGGTTGCGGTGGGCGCGGCGGTCACGACGGACGCTGTGGGTAAGGCGGGCGCGGCGGTTACGGCGGCGAGGGCGCAGGCATGACGGGCGCGAAGGGGACGGGCGCGAGCGGGGCCGACTGCCCGGAGGCGATCCTGCGGGCGCTGGCCGCGCACACGACGATGACGCTCGCGTACACGGACGAGGACGGCCCCCAGGCTTGCGCAGTGCTGTACGCGCCCGACGCATCCGACACATCCGGCGCAGGGGACGCGACCGGTGGTGCGGGCGACGAGGCCGGCGACGCGGGGGCTGCGGTGGTCAATGCGGGAAGTGCGGGAAGTGCGGCAGGTGTGGGTGTGGGTGTGGGTGTGGGTGTGGCGGGCGCGGCAGACGGCGGCGCGGCTGTCGGTCCTGCGCTGTACTTCGTCACTGCGGCCACGACGCGGCACGGCCGGGCCCTGGCCGAGCCCGGCGGTGCCCGGGTTGCGTTCACGGCGCAGCGGGACGGCCAGGAGTGGAGCGAGCTGACGGGGCTTCAGGGGCGTGGCCGCTGCCGCATGCTGACCGGTGCCGAGCGCGCGGCGGGCTGGCGGATCTATAGCGAACGCTTTCCCTTTGTCGGGGGGAGCGGCCGGCTGCGGGCCGCCCTGGAGCGCACCGCTCTGTGGGAGCTGCGCCCCGACTGGTTGCGGCTGATCGACAACGGACAGGGCTTCGGTCACAAGGAGGAGTGGCCGCAACGGCAACGGTCGGAGCGGTAGACGCCGGATGCCCGGGTAGCGGGTCGGCTGCGTCTTCTCGCCGCCCGCGCTTCCGCAGCCTCGACGTTCGTCACCACCCGCGCTTGCAAAGCCTTGCTCGCGGGGCGGCTGCCCCTGCCACCGCACGGCACGGGCATTGCCGGTGAATCGAGGTCGGAGTGGAGCAGAAGGCCTCGAAGGTGTCGAAGGTGTTGAAGGTACCTAACGGGGCATCAGGGTCGTTACGGCGGGAAATGTGGGCGTGGAGACGGCTCCGGGCTGATCATGGGAAAAGTTGCAGCCTGATGCGGCGGGTAGTGGCCGGTGTGGCCAGGTATCTCTCGTAGAGTTTCCGCGTGGGATCACTGCGCAATCCGATCGGGCCGCTTCCCTCCTCCATCTACTGGCGGCGGAGGGCCGTTGCGCTGGCCATCGTCGTACTCCTCGCTCTTCTCGTCGTATGGGCCCTCAACTTGGGCGGCGACGGCGCCGGGAGCGGCGGCGAGGGCAAGGGCGGTGCGCACGGCAAGGGACCCGCGTCGTCCATCACCCCGGGGCCGTCCGCCACCGGGCCGGTGAACGGTCAAAAGCCGGGCGGGCGCGATGAGTCGGGCGCCGGCGGGGAGTCGGGGTCGGACTCCGGTTCCGGCGGTGGCGCGGGGTCTTCGGGCGGTGGCAGCGGTGGTTCCGGTGACGGTTCGGGCTCCGACGGTTCCGG
The DNA here is from genome assembly GCF_040651315.1 of Streptomyces sp. NPDC048506. Taxonomy (NCBI): domain Bacteria; kingdom Bacillati; phylum Actinomycetota; class Actinomycetes; order Kitasatosporales; family Streptomycetaceae; genus Streptomyces; species Streptomyces sp. NPDC048506. The sequence continues at coordinate 35,282 of NZ_JBEZIX010000016.1, read as the reverse complement.
TTCCGGTTCGGGTGGTTCCGGCGGCGGTGGCGCCCTCGGGCAGGGTTCCGGCCATGTGGTGCCGGCGGACTCGTCGCTTCCCAACTGCACTTCTCCCGACGTGGAGTTGGCGCTGAAGAGCGTCAAGGATTCCTACTCGCCCGAGGGGAAGCCGAAGTTCGAGCTGACGGTCGAGAACACCGGTGGTGCGGCCTGCAAGGTGGACCTCGGGCAGAAGGCCGCGGTCCTGACGATCACCGACACCGCGGGCGACGACCCGGTGTGGGCGTCGAACGACTGCCCCCCGACGACCGCCCCCGCGCTGCTCCAGGTGCCGGCGAAGGGTTCTGTGAAGCGCACCATCGCATGGGACCGCCGGGCCAGCAGCCCGCAGTGCGTGACGCCGAGTTCGGCCACCGTGCCGTCCGGCAAGTATCTGATCGAGGCCAAGGTGCCGGGGCTGAAGGCGGCCCGTACCTCGTTCGTTCTGGCCAAGGACTGAGCGCGATCGGGCCCCGGGAGCCCGACATGCCGCCCCCCCCGGCCCCGAGGCTGTGGTTGTGGCCGTGGCCGTCGAGGCCCGGCGGTGGGTGTTTCGGAAGCCCGGCCTCCGGTAGTTCCGCTTGTGGGGATTCCGCCGAGAGCGTGCAGCACTGGCCCGGCTCGTACGGGTCCGGCACAGTCGCCGCCATGAGACTACTGATGCTGGGTGGAACGGAGTTCGTGGGGCGCGCGGTCAGCGAGGCGGCGTTGGCGCGGGGCTGGCAGGTGACGGTCTTTCACCGGGGGAACCACGCGCCACCGGAGGGCGCGACCGCGTTGCGCGGGGACCGGGGCGACGCGGCGGGCCTCGCGGCGCTGGCGGAGGGCGAGTGGGACGCCGTCGTCGACACCTGGAGCGCCGCGCCCTCGGCGGTGCGGGACACGGCACGGCTGCTGGCCGGCCGGGTCGGAACGTATGCGTACGTCTCCAGCCGGTCGGTGTACGCGTACCCGGCCGCGTACGGGCTCGACGAGGACGGCCCGCTGGTGGCGGGCTCCGTCGACGACACGGGCTCGGAGGACTATGCGAAGGCCAAGCGGGGCGGCGAGCTGGCCGCGATCGATGCCTTCGGGGAGCGGGCCCTGCTGATCCGTGCGGGGCTGATCCTCGGCCCGTACGAGAACATCGGGCGGCTTCCGTGGTGGCTGGGCCGGATCGCCCGTGGTGGCCCGGTCCTGGCGCCGGGGCCGCGGGAGATGGCGCTCCAGTACATCGATGCTCGCGATCTCGCCGAGTGGACGTTGGGCGCGCTGGAGTCCGGTCTGGGCGGCGCCTACAACCTGGTGAGCGAGATCGGCCACGCCACGATGGGCGATCTGTTGGAGAGCTGTGTGCAGGTCACCGGTGCGGACGCGGAGCTGCGCTGGACCGCGCCGGAGGACGTGCTCGCCGCCGGCATCGAGCCGTGGACGGAGCTGCCGGTGTGGCTGGAGCCCGGCGAGTCGCGGGATGCGCTCTACGGGGCGGATGTGGCCAAGGCGCTGGCGACGGGGCTGCGTTGTCGCCCCGTCAGCGAGACGGTGGCCGACACCTGGGCCTGGCTGGGCTCCATCGGGGGGACGGCGCCGCAGCGTCCGGACCGGCCGGCGGTGGGGCTGGCGGAGGAGAAGGAGGCGGCGGCGCTGCGGTAGGGCGATGGCGATGGCGATGGCGGTGGTGGTGGCGGTGGTGCGGTAGGGCGGTGGCGGTGCGTCGTTCCCTAGGGGGGAGGGGAACGGTTCCCCTAGGGGAGGCGAGGGCCCCCTGCGGGGCCACAACGCAGGGGGCGGGGGCGGGAATTCCCGGCGGGGCCTCGGGCCTCCAACCACGAGCCCGAGCCACGGACCCCGGGTCTCCGGCCCCGAGCCTCAGGCCACGACCCACGAGCCTCAGGCACCAGCCACGAGCCTCAGGCCCCGAGCATCCGCCCTCCGCCCCCAGGCCCCGGCCCGGCCCGTGTCAGACGTACCGCTCCAAGATCGACGACTCCGCCAGGCGGGAGAGGCCCTCGCGGACCGAGCGGGCGCGGGCCTCGCCGACGCCGTCGACCGTCTGGAGGTCGTCGACGCTGGCGGCGAGCAGCTTCTGAAGGCCGCCGAAGTGGTCGACGAGGCGGTCGATGACGGTGCCGGGGAGGCGGGGGACCTTGGCGAGCAGGCGGAAGCCGCGCGGGGAGACCGCGGAGTCCAGCGTCTCGGGGGCTCCGCTGTAGCCCAACGCGCGGGCCACGATGGGAAGTTCGAGCAGCTCGGTGTGGGTGAGGGAGTCGAGCTCGGAGAGTGCCTCGGCGACCGTGCGGGAGCGCTTGGCGGTGGGTTCGGGGACGTAGTCGCGGACGACCAGTTCGCGTTCCGGCTCCACGCCGGCGATCAGCTCTTCGAGCTGGAGGGTGAGGAGTCGGCCGTCGGTGCCGAGCTCGACGACGTACTCGGCGATCTCGGTGGCGATGCGGCGGACCATCTCCAGGCGCTGGGCGACCGCGGTGACGTCGCGGACGGTGACCAGGTCCTCGATCTCCAGGGCGGAGAGGGTGCCGGCCACCTCGTCGAGGCGGAGCTTGTAGCGCTCCAGGGTGGCCAGGGCCTGGTTGGCGCGGGAGAGGATCGCGGCGGACTCCTCCAGGACGCGGCGTTCGCCGTCGACATAGAGGGCGATCAGGCGCATCGACTGGCTGACGGAGACGACCGGGAAGCCGGCCTGGATGGAGACCCGCTGGGCGGTGCGGTGGCGGGTGCCGGTCTCCTCGGTGGGGATGGAGGCGTCGGGCACCAGCTGGACGCCGGCACGGAGGATCTTGGTGATGTCCTTGTCGAGGACGAGGGCGCCGTCGAGCTTGCAGAGCTCGCGGAGGCGGGTGGCGGTGAACTCGACGTCGAGCACGAAGCCGCCGGTGCACATGGACTCGACGGTCTTGTCGAAGCCGAGGACGATCAGGCCGCCGGTGTTGCCGCGGAGGATGCGTTCCAGGCCGTCGCGCAGGGCGGTACCGGGAGCGACGGCGCTGAGCGAGGCGCGCATCAGGCTCTCGGTGCCGGGGGTGCCACCGGACCTGCCGGGAGTCGATGCCCGGTCGTTGACTGCCACTGCACTCCTCCGTCGCAAGGTCGCTCGGTCCGCAGGCCGCCCGGCCCATGCTGTGGTTGACGTACCAGCGGAGCGTACGTGGCCGACAGGCAATTCTGCGGTGACGGGCGAGACCAGGGCAAAGTCTACCGGCGTGCGCCCTCTTCCTGTGGGGCCTCCCGGCGTACGCGCTTGGGCAGGACGGTCAGTGCCTGTCCGACGTCGGCGACCTCCAGGACCCGCATTCCGTCGGGGATCTTGCCCGGGTCGGAGGGGACCAGGGCGTGGGTGAAGCCGAGCCGGGCGGCTTCGGAGAGGCGGCGCTGGACGCCGGTGACCCGTCTGACCTCGCCGGCGAGTCCCACTTCGCCGATGGCGACCAGGTTCTTGGGGAGGGGGGTGTCGCTGGCGGCGCTGGCCAGGGCCAGGGCGACGGCGAGGTCGGCGGCGGGCTCGGTGAGCTTCACCCCGCCGACGGTGGCGCTGTAGATGTCGCGTTTGCCGAGGGCGCTGATCCGGCCGCGCTGTTCGAGGACGGCGAGCATCATCGAGACCCGGGAGGTCTCCAGGCCGGAGGTGGTGCGCCGGGGGGAGGGGATCTGGGAGTCGACGGTGAGGGCCTGGACCTCGGCGACGAGGGGGCGGCGGCCCTCCAGCGTCACGGTCAGGCAGGTGCCGGGGACCGGTTCGGCGCGGCGGGTGAGGAACAGGCCGGAGGGGTCGGCGAGGCCGGTGATCCCCTCGTCGTGCAGTTCGAAGCAGCCGACCTCGTCGGTGGTGCCGTAGCGGTTCTTGACACCGCGGACCAGGCGGAGGCGGGCGTGCCGGTCGCCTTCGAAGTGGAGGACGACGTCGACGAGGTGTTCCAGGAGGCGGGGGCCGGCGATGGCGCCGTCCTTGGTGACGTGGCCCACCAGGAGGGTGGACATGCCGCGTTCCTTGGAGGCCCGGATCAGGGCGCCGGCGACCTCGCGGACCTGGGCCATGCCGCCGGGTGCGCCGTCGATCTCGGGGGAGGCGACGGTCTGCACGGAGTCGAGGATGAGCAGGGAGGGCTTGACGGTGTCGAGGTGGCCGAGGACGGCGGAGAGGTCGGTCTCGGCGGCCAGGTAGAGGTGGTCGTCGATGGCGCCGATGCGGTCGGCGCGCAGCCGTACCTGGCTCGCGGACTCCTCGCCGGTCACGTAGAGGGTGCGGTGGTCGTCGGAGGCGGCCTTGGCGGCGGCGTCGAGGAGGAGGGTGGACTTGCCGACGCCGGGTTCGCCGGCCAGCAGGACGACGGCGCCGGGGACGAGGCCGCCGCCCAGTACCCGGTCGAGTTCGTCCACGCCGGTGGAGCGCGCGGCGGCCTGCCGGCCGTCGACCTGGCCGATGGGCAGGGCGGCGGTGGTGACCCGGCCGGGCGCGGTGGTGCGCACCGCGGGTGTGCCGCCGAACTCCTCGACGGTGCCCCAGGCCTGGCACTCGGGGCAGCGGCCGAGCCACTTCGCGGTGGTCCAGCCGCATTCGGTGCAGCGGTAGGAGGGGCGCTCCTTGCCCGACGTTTTACGCGTTGCCATGGGCCCACCGTAGCGGCGGGGTCTGACAACGCCCCCTTCCGCGCGGTGCCGCGGGTACTGAGCGGGTGGCGCACACCGAGTGCGCCCCCATGGAAGGGCGGGTTCGTGTCCCCTTTTGAGGGAGATGGTCACCCGTATGGGTTAAAAGTGTCCAACGGGTGCAGGCCTGGCTTCATCATCCCCCTACCGTCGCCGGGGTGAAGAGCAGCAGGCCCGAGTACCCCACGCACTCCACCGGCGCACACCGGTCGCGCGGCGACGACCGGCGCCGGCCGCGGTCCGCCGAGCCGCAGGACCCGCCGGTGCCCGGCGGATGCGACGACGGCGGCTACGAGCCGTATGACGACGACGGCTACGAGCCTTATCTGGACGGGTTGTTCACGTACTGCCTGGCCGTCCTGTGCGACCACGACGCGGCGACCGCGGTGCTCGGCGAGGTGCTGGCGCTGGCCGAGCGGCACCGCGGCCGGCGGCCCGCCGACCCGGGGCTGCACCGCTCCTGGCTCTACGCGCTGGCCCGCTGGGCGTGTCTGCGGCGGCTCGCCGAGCGGGCCGGGCGGGACGCCGAACGTCCGGACCTTCCGCTGCCGGGTGGCCCGGCGGCCCGTGACGCCGAGCGGCGGCAGCGGGAGCTGGCCGCGTTGGCCTGGCCGGAGGCCGCGGGTACGACGCCGCGGCAGCGTGAGGCGCTGGAGCTGTCGGTGCGTCATCGGCTCTCCGCCGACGAGGTCGCCGCGGTGCTCGGCGCCGACCCGATCGCCACCCGGGCCCTGCTGGCCACGGCCTCGTGCGAGGTGGAGCGGACCCGGGCGGCGCTGGCCGTCGTCGAGTCCGGGCGGTGCCGCGAGGTGGCGCGGCTGGCGGGGGACAGTCAGATGCTGTTGGGGGCGGCGCTGAGCCGGGAGCTGGTGCGTCATGTCGATGATTGCGCCGAGTGCCGGCGGACCGCCGAGCGGGCCACGGTGCCGGGGACGTGGCCGGGCACCGCGCCGGCCGCCCAGGGTGCGCTGCCGCTGGTCGGTGCGCCGCGGGAGGCCGTGCTGGGGGCGCTGGCGGCGGCGCGGCGGTCCCGCTCGGGGCGGGCGGAGGGGGTGGCCGGTGCCGGGCGTGGTGGCCGTTTGGGCGGGGCAAACGGTTCTCCGCGCTACGACCGCAACGGTTTCCCCGTGGGCGCCCCCACGGACCGGGCCGCGCGCCGGCGCCGGCTGCGGGCGCGGGCGCTGACCACGACGGTGGTCGCCACGGTCGTCGCGGCGCCGGTGCTGGCCTTGTGGGCGGCGTATCGGGGTGCCCCTGCCACGAGTGAGGCGGCGGACGGCACCCCGTCGGTGACGGCCCACGACTCGGAAGCCGGCCCGCAGCTCGGCGGCCGCCCGTACGAGAACGCCGGCAACGCCCATACGACGCCCCGGCCCGGGGTCCCGGACGGGACGCCCGACGTGTCCGTGGAGGTGGTCGGCGCGGACGGCACGCCGCTGCGGCCGGGGAGGCGGGACGAGCGTGCGGAGAAGGGCCCGGGGCGGCTGACGGTGGCCGCGCAGCCGAGCGGCGGGACGACGGTGATCACGGTCGCCGCGTCGGGCGGTGCGCCGGTGCGCTGGCGGGCGTCGTCGGGCGCGGCGTGGTTGCAGATGAGCCATACAGCCGGTGCGTTGCGGCCGGGCGAGTCCACGACGATCACGGTGTACGTCGATGACGACCGGGAGCCGGCGGGCCACTGGCGGGCGAGGATCGCCATCGAGCCCGGTGGCACGGTCGTCACGATGGAGGGCCACGGCGCGACGTCGCCGGCTCCGGGGCCGCACGCCCCGACGCCGACGCGCCCGAAGCCGTCACCGTCGCGCCCGACGGCGATGCCGACTCCGCCGCGTCCGACGCCCACGCCCACCCCGACCCCGACGGGTCCGACGGCCGGCCCGACCACGACGCCGACCGGTCCGACGACGCCGTCCGGCTCCACCGCCTCGACCTCGACCCCGTCGAACACGACCCGCCCGGCGTACTGAGCGCCCACGAGGGCGGGGCGGGGCAGGAACGCGCCGGGCGACCACGAGGGCGGGGACGGCGGCAGGGACGCGCGCGCCGGCCGCGAGGGCGGGCGGCGCGGGTGCCGGTGTGCTGCGCTCCCTCGGCGGTGGACGCCCGGGGCCTCAAGGGCCCCAGGGGCCGGCTACTTCTTCGGCGTGCGGGTCCCGTGGGCCGGCCGGGGGTCCGCCGGGTGCGGCGCCATCGGCAGCGTCGACGCCAGCCGCTCCTCGCACAGCTCGGCGAGCTTGGCGTAGCCCTTCTTGCCCATCAGCTCGGTCAGCTCCGGCTTGTAGGTGACGTAGACCGGTTCGCCGGCGCCGTGTGCCGAGGTCGCGGAGGTGCACCACCAGTGCAGGTCGTGGCCGCCCGGGCCCCAGCCGCGCCGGTCGTACTCGCCGATCGTCACCTGGAGCACCTGGGTGTCGTCCGGCCGGTCGATCCAGTCGTAGGTCCGCCGGATCGGCAGCTGCCAGCAGACGTCCGGCTTGGTCTCCAGCGGCTCGCGGCCCTCGCGCAGCGCGAGGATGTGCAGGGAGCAGCCGGCGCCGGCCGCGAAGCCGGGGCGGTTCTGGAAGATGCAGGAGCCCTGCCAGCGGCGGGTCTGCCGCTCGCCGTCGTCGTCCACCTCGACCCAGCCGGTCTCCGTGCCCACGTCGTGGAACTGCCACAGATCGGGGGTGAGCCGCGCCACGTGCTCGGCCACCCGCTTCTCGTCGTCGTCGTCCGAGAAGTGGGCGCCGAGCGTGCAGCAGCCGTCGTCCGCCCGGCCGGCCTGGATGCCCTGGCAGCCGCTGCCGAAGATGCAGGTCCAGCGGGAGGTCAGCCAGGTCAGGTCGCAGCGGAAGAGCTGTTCGTCGTCGGCCGGGTCGGGGAAGGTGACCCAGGCGCGGGCGAAGTCGAGTCCGACCTCGTCGGCCGGGGGCTGGTTCCCGCCGACCGCCTGGGCGCGCCGCTTTTCTTCCTTCTTGAGCGCTTTTTCGTGCTTCGCCTTTTTCGTCTTTGCCACGACTCCAGCGTACGGGGAGCCGCGGGCGGCACCGCGCCGAGAGGAGTGTGCCACCCGCGGGTTAGGTTTCCCCGTATGAGACTCGGTGTCCTCGATGTGGGTTCGAATACGGTCCATCTGCTGGTGGTGGACGCGCACCCGGGCGCGCGCCCGCTGCCCGCCTACTCGCACAAGGCGGAGCTGCGCCTCGCCGAACTCCTCGACGAGGACGGCGCCATAAGCGACGACGGGGTGGAGCGCCTGGTGGCGACCGTCCTCGAAGCGTTGCAGGTGGCCGAGGACAAGGGCGTGGAGAGCGTGCTGCCGTTCGCCACCTCCGCGGTGCGGGAGGCCTCCAACGGAGACGCGGTGCTGCGCCGGGTCGCCCTGGAGACCGGCGTCGAGCTCCAGGTGCTCTCCGGCGAGGACGAGGCGCGGCTCACCTTCCTGGCCGCCCGCCGCTGGCTGGGGTGGTCCGCGGGCCGGCTGCTGGTGCTGGACATCGGCGGCGGCTCGCTGGAGGTCGCGTACGGCCTGGACGAGGACCCGGACGTGGCGGTCTCGCTGCCGCTGGGCGCCGGCCGGCTGACCAAGAACGGTCTGCCGGGCGATCCGCCGGCCCCGGACGACGTCCGGACGGTGCGCCGCCGGGTGCGGGCGGAGATCGCCAAGGTGGTGAGCGAGTTCCGCCGCTACGGCAGCCCCGACCAGGTCGTCGGCACGTCCAAGACCTTCAAGCAGCTGGCCCGGATCGCGGGTGCGGCGCGCTCCGCCGAGGGGCTCTACGTCCAGCGGGAGCTGACCCGCAAGAAGCTGGAGGAGTGGGTGCCGCGGCTGGCCGGGATGTCGGCCGAGGAGCGGGCGGGGCTGCCGGGGGTGTCCGAGGGGCGGTCGCGGCAGCTGCTGGCCGGGGCGCTGGTGGCCGAGGCTGCGATGGACCTGTTCGGGGTCGAGACGCTGGAGATCTGCCCGTGGGCGCTGCGCGAGGGCGTCATCCTGCGGCGGCTGGACCACCTGCCGTAGGGCCCCGGCGCCGCCCCCGGGTTGGGGTTCGGGCGGTGCGGAGAACGGGCGGCCACCGGGTGGTGGTGCGCGCGGTCGGGGCGGCCGCGTGAGACTCGTCACGTCCGGGCGCCCGCGGCGTCCCGGCCGTACCGCCGGTCCCTTGGGTCCCATGGCTCGTGGGGAGCCCGGGGAGCCCGGGGAGCCTGGGGAGCGCCGTGGGGCGGGAGCCGCGGCCGCCCCGGCCTCCTGCCCCGTGCCCGGTCCCGGCCCGTACGCTGTCCCTCGTGACAGAGCCAGTGGTGCGCATCCCGGATGCGAAGGTCGCGCTGTCCACGGCCTCGGTGTATCCGGAGTCGACGGCGACGGCCTTCGAGATCGCCGCGCGCCTGGGCTACGACGGCGTCGAGATCATGGTGTGGACCGATCCGGTCAGCCAGGACATCGACGCGCTGCGCCGGCTCTCCGACTACCACGGCGTCCCGGTCCTGGCCGTGCACGCGCCGTGCCTGCTGATCACCCAGCGGGTCTGGTCCACCGACCCGTGGGTCAAGTTGCAGCGTGCCCGTGCGGCGGCGGAGAAGCTGGGCGCCTCGACGGTGGTGGTGCACCCGCCGTTCCGCTGGCAGCGCAGCTACGCCCGGGAGTTCGTCCGCGGGGTGTGGCGGATGGCGGGGGAGACGGACGTGCGGTTCGCCGTCGAGAACATGTACCCGTGGCGCTACCGGGACCGCGAGATGCTGGCGTACGCCCCGGACTGGGACCCCACCAACGACGACTACCGGCACTTCACCGTCGACCTCTCGCACACCGCCACCGCGCGGAACGACGCGCTGGCGATGGTGGAGCGGATGGGCGACCGGCTGGCGCACGTCCACCTCGCCGACGGCAACGGCTCCGCCAAGGACGAGCACCTGGTGCCGGGCCGCGGCAGTCAGCCCTGCGGCGAGGTGCTGGAGCGGCTGGCGGCCGGCGGTTTCGACGGGAACGTGGTCGTCGAGGTCAACACCCGCCGGGCGATGTCCGCCGCCGAACGCGAGGCCGATCTGGCCGAGGCGCTGGCCTTCACCCGGCTGCATCTGGCCTCGCCGACCTGGGTGCCGGGTTCGTGACCGGGGGGCCGGCGTCGTGAACGACGAGCCGGAGGCTCCGCGGCCGGCCCGTCGGCGGGGCCGTCCGGCCCGTGCCCAGGCCGCCGAGGGGCCGGGGGCCCGGGAGCGGATCCTGGCCGCGGCCCGTACGGAGTTCGCCGAGCGCGGCTACGACAAGACCTCGGTCCGCGGTATCGCCAAGGCGGCCGGGGTGGACGCGGCGCTGGTGCACCACTACTTCGGCACCAAGGAGCAGGTCTTCGGCGCGGCCATCGAGCTGACCTTCGCGCCCGCGCTGACCATGCCCGAGGTCATCGCGGGCGGCGGCGCGGACGTGGGCGAGCGGATGGCCCGGTTCATGTTCGGGTTCTGGGAGAACCCGGTGACCCGGCAGCCGCTGCTGGCGATCATGCGCTCGGCGCTGACCAACGAGACCGCCGCGGCGGTGCTGCGCGGGCTGATCGCCCGCCGGGTGATGCAGCGGGTGGCGGGCGAACTCACCGTTCCCGACCCGGAGTTCCGGGCGCAACTGGCCGCCGGGCACCTCATCGGGATCGCCGTGCTGCGCTATGTGATCGGGATGGATCCGGTCGCCTCCGCGGACGTGGAGGAGATCATCGCGATGGTCGCCCCGACGCTCCAGCGGTACCTGACCCAGCCCTAGGGGCCTGAACCTAGGGGACTGTCCTTAGGGCCTGACCTCAGGGCCTGACCTCAGGGGATTGGAAGGTGCGCGGTCCGGAGGCCCTGGCCGGGTGTCCGAACTACGGGCGGGCATCTCACATACCGGAGTCGGCGTCCAGATCTTGGATCAAGAGCGTAACCTCGAATCAGCTGCTACGTATCCCGAGGGAGTGACCATCGTGCCCGAGCTGAGGTCCCGCACCGTTACCCATGGCCGCAACATGGCGGGTGCCCGCGCCCTGATGCGGGCCTCGGGCGTAGCGAGCGAGGACATCGGCAAGCCGATCGTCGCGGTCGCCAACTCCTTCACCGAGTTCGTCCCCGGGCACACCCACCTCGCCCCGGTCGGCCGGATCGTCTCCGACGCCATCCGGGCCGCGGGCGCGGTCCCCCGGGAGTTCAACACCATCGCCGTCGACGACGGCATCGCCATGGGCCACGGCGGCATGCTGTACTCCCTGCCGTCGCGCGACCTGATCGCGGACTCGGTCGAGTACATGGTCGAGGCGCACTGCGCCGACGCGCTGATCTGCATCTCCAACTGCGACAAGATCACCCCGGGCATGCTGATGGCCGCGATGCGGCTGAACATCCCGGTGGTCTTCGTCTCCGGCGGCCCCATGGAGGCCGGCCAGGCCACCCTCGTGGACGGGACGGTCCGCAAGCTCGACCTGATCAACGCGATCGTCGACGCGGTCAACGACAACGTCTCCGACGAGGACGTCCTCCGCATCGAGGAGAACGCCTGCCCCACCTGCGGCTCCTGTTCCGGCATGTTCACCGCCAACTCGATGAACTGCCTCACCGAGGCCATCGGCCTGTCCCTGCCCGGCAACGGCTCGGTCCTCGCCACCCACACCGCCCGCCGCGCCCTGTACGAGAACGCCGGCCGCACCGTCGTCGAGATCACCAAGCGCTACTACGAGGACGGCGACGAGTCCGTCCTGCCGCGCAACATCGCCACCCGCGCCGCGTTCGAGAACGCCATGGCCCTCGACATCGCCATGGGCGGCTCCACGAACACCATCCTGCACCTGCTCGCCGCCGCCCAGGAGGCCGGGCTGGACTACGACCTCAAGGACATCGACGCCGTCTCGCGCCGCGTCCCCTGTCTGGCCAAGGTCGCCCCGAACGTGGCCCCCGGCGGCACGTACTACATGGAGGACGTGCACCGCGCCGGCGGCATCCCCGCGATCCTCGGCGAGCTGCACCGCGGCGGACTGCTCAACGAGGACGTCCACTCCGTCCACTCCGCGACCCTCGCCGAGCACCTCAAGACCTGGGACGTGCGCGGCGGTTCGCCCTCCGCCGAGGCCGTCGAGCTGTGGCACGCCGCCCCCGGCTGCAAGCGCTCGGCGACCGCCTTCTCGCAGTCCGAGCGCTGGGAGTCGCTGGACGTGGACGCCGCGGGCGGCTGCATCCGCTCCGTCGAGCACGCCTACTCCAAGGACGGCGGTCTGGCGGTCCTGAAGGGCAACATCGCCGAGGACGGCTGCGTCGTGAAGACCGCCGGCGTCGACGAGTCGATCTGGACCTTCGAGGGCCCGGCCGTGGTCTGCGAATCGCAGGAGGAGGCCGTCGACAAGATCCTCACCAAGCAGGTCAAGGAGGGCGACGTCGTCGTCATCCGCTACGAGGGCCCCAAGGGCGGCCCCGGCATGCAGGAGATGCTCTACCCGACGTCCTTCCTCAAGGGCCGCGGACTGGGCAAGGCCTGCGCGCTGATCACCGACGGCCGCTTCTCCGGCGGCACCTCCGGCCTCTCCATCGGCCACGCCTCGCCCGAGGCGGCCTCCGGCGGCACCATCGCCCTCGTCGAGGACGGCGACCGCATCCGGATCGACATCCCGAACCGCTCGATCGAGCTCCTCGTCGACGACGCCACGCTGTCCGCCCGCCGCGCGGCCCTCGGCGGCGTCTACGCCCCCAAGCAGCGCGAACGCAAGGTGTCGGCGGCCCTGCGGGCCTACGCGGCGATGGCGACCAGCGCGGACAAGGGCGCGGTGCGGGACGTGAGCAAGCTGGGCTGAGCCGTAACGGCGGCAACGAGAAGGCCCCCGTCGTGTGACGGGGGCCTTCTGCGCGCCTTCTCCGTGCTCGCTCAGAATTTCTGCTGCTTGGCCCCGGGGGGCAGGAAGCAGGGGGTGCTGACGGACAGGCGGAGGGTGTTGGGGGGTTTGACGGTGTCGGCGATGAGAGAGAAGTCCTCTTTCTCGTGGTGACCGTCGAGAATGACCTCGTGAGAATGTGGGCGTTCTTCGTAAGAGGAGACGTCCACGCCGTGCTGCTTGAGCACCGCCCGGAGTTTGCGGACCGCTGGAATGTGCTCTTCCCGTGGGAGGCTGGCGTACACGGTGTATGTCAGCGTGTACCGGCCGTCGTCCGCCACCTCGTCATTCTCACCGACGCAGTCCTCGAAATCCGTATAGGGCCCGTATTTGTCGCCCGCCTTGACACCGGCGTAATGCGCCATGGCTGAGGTGTAGTTCTTCGCCCAAGCCAAAGAGTCCTCGCGGCTCTTGCGCGGCAGCGGCTTGTTGGGGTCGTTGGATTGCTGAGACATGCAGGCTCCGGTGGAAAGGATGACCGAGGCGGCCAATACGATCAGGCGGGTTCGCCGCAAGAGCTTGGCCGTTGCCTCGGAGCGATACTTCGCCAAGGGATTGTCCTTATATGTCGACGGGCGTGGGCGGCGCCTTCTCAGGCTTATGACCAGCAATGATCCGTCCCTGATTGGCGAGGCTTTTGCTTTTGTCGTCCCAGTAGCCGCTGTGTCCATGGGTGTCGGTGACGAACCGGGTGCCGCCGAAGTCTGCGGTGTTGGGGTCGGGTCCGAGCGTCAGGTCCTGCGCATTGCTGATGCGGTCGTCATCGGCGATTCCCGTGTAGAAGTGGTCTGCGCCGACGTGGAGATCGGATGCGTGGGCCACCGTCTCGCCCGGGCTGCCGACGACGGAGATACTGTCGGCGTCGAGGCCCTTGCCGCCGGCGTCCGCGTCGCCGACCACCGTGGCGCCGTAGCTGTGCCCCAGCACCGTCATGTGCGCACGGTCCGGCCCCTCGTGTGAGGCACGCAGGCCGTGGGTGAAATCCCGCAGGTCCGGGGCCGCGTCGTCGGCCCGGCTGGTACCAGCGACGGCGAGATTTGGGGCATCGTCACTGGGAATTTCAGGAGCGTCGTAACCGAGCCAGTAGACCATTGAGGTGCTCGCTGACGGATCGGCCCGCTCGGCCGACCTCTGCAGCTTGTCGATGCGTGACAGCTGACCTCCGGTCGAGTCCATGTCCGTGGCCGTGCCGGGTACTTGCACACCGATGTTGTCAGCGGTGTCCGGATTCCCCATGGCGATAACGGCCTTGCCGTCCTCGAAGCCGTCGAAATCGAGCAGATAGAGCTTCTTGTTTCCCGTTGCGCCGTCGCGTTTGTCGAGTTCGGCCTTCAGGACCTCAAGGTTGTGACGGTGTTCCGGAATGCCGGGGACGCCCTGGTCGCTGCCGCTGACGTAGTTGAGCTGCTGATCCAGCGCGAGCCGGTTCGCATCGTCGCGGACAGCGCTGGGAAGGCCGTTCGTCTTGCCGATCTGGTCCGGGTACATGGTGATGTACTCCTGGCGCGATGCCTCGTCGAGGCCCTGCCACCAGGCGGCTGCATCCTTGGGGTCCTTGGGGATCTGCGGCCCCTTGACGCCCAGATCCTTCATGGCCTGCTGAGTATCGGCCGCGGACTCGGCGGCCATGTGCTTGTTGGTGCGGTCCATGATCTCGCCACGGAGTTCCGACAGTGCATGATGGCCGTCGGTGCTGGCCTTCCGTGCGTCCTCGACCGCGGTGTTGATCTCCCCCTGGAAGTGCTTCATCCGGTCCAGTTTGTTCTGCGTCTCGCCCGGCGACTCGTCCACTTCGCAGGAAGCCTCTCCTACGGAGCCGGAGTCGTCGACGAGGAAGCCCTCGGATTCCGCGCTCCGCACCGCGTTGCGCAAGTCCGTCTGCGCCTGCTCCATACGGAAACGAACCGTCTCGATCGCCTTCGAGATGGTCATCGCCTCGGTACGGGCCACATTGATACGCATCTCGATGTCTTCGAGGAACGCTAGGGCGGCCTTGGCGTCGTCCCCTTCCCAGGCGGCGTGCAGTGGGCCGGTCACCTTCGTACGGTGCTGGTCGAACGCGCTGTCCATGTCCTGCGAAACCCGCTGCCAGGAGTCGGCGGCGGCCGTCAGGTCCGCGAAGTCCTGCTTCAGCAGGCGTGCGTAGTCGGAAGCCATGCCTTATCCAAAGGGGTTGTCGTCGGCGTGCAGGAGAGCGGCACCCCGGCCGCGTCCCGAGAGGGCCTCGCCCGGGTCGTAAACGGGCATCGCCGGCTTGGCGTGCAGCATGTCGTCCGTGTTGCGCGACGGCGTACCGGGGGCCGGCTGGTACTCGCCGACGGCCTCCCATATCGGGTCGGGGCCGGGCGCGTTGGGGCGCGGCAGTCCGGCGTACACCGGGGAGCCGGGCCCGCCCCCCGAGGCGGGCGCCGACATGATCACGCCCGCCTTGTCCCCGTCGAAGTCCTCGAAGTCCTGATCAACCATGTCGTCGTTCCACTCGTGGTTGTCGGCGGTGTCGCGGAGGTTGCCGGCGCCCTGCAAAAGGCGTTTGTGCAGGCCGTCGAGGGCGGGCTGCCAGGTCTCACTGATCATGTGCAGTGCCGAGGCGACGGGCCATCCGTTAGCGGAATCCCCAGCCGCACCGGTGTCGGCGATGGCCTTGTCGCAGGGCTTCTTGAGGTCGTCGGCGATGCTGCTCTGGGTGTGCGCTGACGCGCGTAATTCCCCGGGCTGGACCGACATGTTGCTGGACACTGAGCGCCCCCTCCTCGTAACTCTGTGCGAAACGCTATCAAGCGTTCTTGTCGCGGGGGTGGGCCGACACGGCAGCGGCCCCCGTCGTATACGACGGGGGCCGTGCGGTGATGTGCATGCCGGATTTCAGGCGCCGGGCAGCTCGCCGCTCTTCACGGCCGTGACGAAGGACGACCAGGCCGCGGCTTCGAAGACGAGGGCCGGGCCGTGGGGGGCCTTGCTGTCGCGGACGGGGACGAGGGCGGGGTGGTTGTCGGCGACCTCGATGCACTGGCCACCGTCCGAGTTGCTGTAGCTGGACTTGCGCCAAGTGGCGGCGCGCAGGAATTCGTCGGAAACCTCGATGCACGCGCCCCCGTCAGGGTTGCTGTAGCTGCTCTTGCGCCACGTCAGGTTGCTCAGGTCGATGGTGCGCACGGCGCTTCCTCCAACATCTGCCCGATGACCTTCCGCGACTCGGCTGGGGACAGCGCGAGGTCGCGAACAGCATCGTACGCGCGTTGCAATCGCTCAACTGCCTCTGATGCCTCGACCAGTTCGCCGTGTACGGCGCTCTCGATGTAGGCCACGGTGCGGCCGTCCGGCAGCCGGAGAAACATCACGTCCGTGGCTGCCAGAGAGTGCAGCCTTGGGCCGTGAGGCAGCACCTGTAGCGTCAAGGTGGGCTGCTCGACGGCTTCAGCCAGGTGTTGCAGCTGGACACGCCATGCTCGTTCATCACGCAGCGGCGTACGGAGCACCGTCTCCGACAGGATGGTGCGGAACTGCGGCGGGTCCTCGCCGAGCAGCAAATCGCGTCGCCCTATCCGTGCTTCGACCTGCTGCGTCAGCTCTGCCCCCTTGATGCCGCCTGCCGCGAGGACTTCGCGTGCGTACTCCTCGGTCTGGAGCAGGCCAGGCAGGACGCCCACGGCGTAGTGCCAGAGGCTCATCGCCTCGGCCTCCAGGGCCATATAACGCCGGTATTGCTCCTTGAATTGCGTCGGATCCCCGACCGCCAACTCCCAGAGCGTCAGCAGCAGATTCCCCGTCCCGTAGTACTGGGCCAGGGCCTCCACTACTTCCGGGCTTCCGAGCGTCTTTCCGCTCTCCATCTTCCCGAACAGGGACGCGTCCCAGCCCAGTACATCGCCGAGCTTCCGCAGGCTGTCGCCCTTCTCCGCCCGCAGTAATCGCAGCTCCTCCGCGAAGCGTCGCCGCGGCTCCTGGCTTCGTCCCGTGATCGCTGTCCTCGGCGGCATCGCGCCTCCTCCGTGGAACTTGTGGAATTAACGGCCCCGGGCGTGGAACTACGGCCCGAATCTGTGGGGGTGAGCCCCTTCGCCGGTCCATCCTCGTAACGGCCGGACCACTCACGGTAGTTGGCATTCGGCGCGGCACGCAGTGGAACGGCGGACGGGAGCGACCCCAAATGACCACAGAACCCCACATGGAAGCGCAGGTGGCACGCGACGAACTGGCCGCCGTACTGAAGGAGGCCGGGATCGTACTGCCGTCTCTGGGCGTCGACTTGGTGACGTACAGCAGTCAGCTGCCCTCTGTACTGATCGAGTTGGGGCGTTGCAATCTGGAGACCACGCGACGGCTCAGCGCCGCGCTCGCCAGGGCGGTCCGGTGAGCGGCCGCCTCGTACGGTGGGCCCTCGCGCTGCTGTTTCCCGCGTACGGGCGGCACCGCGCCCCCGCCGTCGTGCCCGTGCCGGAGCGCCGTGTGCGCCGTGTGCGTCGTCTCCCGCGTCACAAGAGCGCCTACGCCCGGGACGCGGCCGGCGGAGGGCCGTTCCTGGACACGCCGCCGCGGCCCGTGCGGCCGTACCTGCCCGCGCCGTACGTCTCGCCGGCGTGCCACGTCGGCAGCCACGTGAGGTGCGACAAGGGCGCGCCGGAGCCGGGGACCACTGTGGTGCCGGGGGTGTGGCGCGAGGCCTGCGTGTGCCCGTGCCACGACGACGGGGCACGGGGGGCGTCACCAGCGGGCCGGGGCCTTCGCGTCCGCGGAGAACTCGTCGATGACATCGGCCATCGTCTCCGCGAGTTCGATGAGCCGTTCGTACGGCTTGCGTTCCTTGAGCCAACCGATCATCCGGTCCTCGTGCAGCCGCCAGCCCATTTTGGCGTCGGCCGTCATGCGGATCACCCGCTCGGTGAGGGCCAGTTCGGCGAAAGCGGGGTCGACGGAGCACGCGACCATGCGGGGTTTGCGGCCGGGGGGCAGGTGGACGGGGGTGCCGGCGCGCGGCGGGAGGGGCTCCGTCTTCAGCAGGCGGACCAGGCTGGCGACGGAGACCGACGTGGCGGGGAGAGTGCCCGGCAGGGTCAGCACCGCCACCGAATACATGCTGACATCGGTGGGGTGTTGACCGCCTTTATGCGCGGCGGCGAGATGGAAGAGCGTTGTCTCATAGCCGCGTACCTGCCCTTCCAGTACATTCCTTACGTGATTTCCACGCGTGCCGAAGGGGTGGCCGGGTTTGCCGAACGCGTTCACCCAGTCACGCGACTCCCGTTTCCGGTAACGCCATTCGGGATCCTCACGGTATCTGCGGACGCTCTTCCAGACCCGCCACATTCCTGGTTCTCTCCTCAGCCTTTGTAAGCGCCGTCCGGGTCGGTCAGTGCGGAGCGGGGTTTGTCGAACGGGCTGTCCGGATGGTCGGCGGTGCGATCGTTCTCATTGGCGCTGAAGTCTCCGTACACGGTCCCATTGGTGGCGGACTCTCGCACCGGACCGAAGCTCGGACCGGACTCGGGGTCTCGGTGTCGGCCGCCTCCGCCGAGGCCGCCGCGCTCGGACCAGGAATCGCCACCGTGCACCGCCGCACCGCCCGTCGCGCCACCGAAGGCGCTGGTGATCAGGTCGGGGATGATGCTGTCCCCCGTCTTGCCGCCTGCGTGGTCGTTCGCGATATCGACCCCGTCGGCGGCCATCTGGCCGGCCGCGCTGGTGGCCGCGCCCGTGGCCGTCCTGCCCGCGAGGCCCTTGCCTGCGACGACATCGCCGAGCGCTCCGGGTAGCTTCGGGCCCAGCGCCCGTCCGCTCGCCCCCAGCGCCGTGCCCACGCTGCCAGCCACAGCCGCGTCCTGGAAGTCCTGGCCCCAGGTGACCTCCTGGCCGGTGAATGCCTGGCCCAGCACGTTTCCGGTGAAATTGCCCGCGATGTTCGTTGCGAGCTCCACACCGAATTTCAGGAACTTGTTGCCCTGCATCAGGCCCCGAAGGGCCTCCAGGGCCGATTCGATCGTCTTGAGGACCCTGGCGAGCCGTGTGATGACGACGCCCGCCTCGGCGACCTCGGCCGCCGCGCTGGTGGCGGCCACCACGTCGGAGAAGCCCGCGGTGATGACGGTCAGTCCGATGCCAACGGCCGCGGTGACCGCAAGCTCCTCAAGGACGTGCTCGACCTGCTTGTTGGTGTCCTCGATGTGGTCCGCTGCCTGCTCCAACTCCTTCGCCACCTCATGGAAGTTGGGTAACGCGTGGTCGATCTGCTCCTTCGTGTGCTTCCAGCGCGCGCGGAACGCGGAGGCGGCCTGCCCGTCCCAGTCCGTCGTGTCCAGGTCCTCCACCTGCCGGTTTAGGTCGGCTCCCGCCGTCCGCAGGTCCTGGGCCATCTCCCGCCATGCCGCCGCGCACTTCCGCAGCACCTCGGGATTCCCGCCGGGCTTGAAGATGTTGAAGCTCGTCTCGATCTGTTGCTGTTCCTCGGCCACAGTCGCTACGCCCCCTTGAACGCAGCCGCGTGCTGCGCGTCAGTGTGCTCATAGCTGGCCGCCGAGTGGTCGAGCCCCCTGGCGTATCCGGCCAGTTGCTGACGCAGCTGCTGGAGGCTGGTCACCGTTGCCTGCGTCATCTCCAGGTATTTCGCCAGGGCTTCGGTGGATTCGCTGAGAACGCCGAAAGCGTCGTCCACGTTCTCCGCCTTGTCGGCGAAGTGCTTGACCTGTTCGTCGAGCCGGTCGCCGGCGTGCGTGAAGTCCCCGGAAAGTGTGCGGAGTTTCTCCGGGTGCACGGTGAAGTGTTCCTGTGCCATGACGGCCCCCCGACTGGCTCCCCGTAATGAATGAACGTGATCTCCGTTGAACACGCTAACGGGCGGCGGGTCGGGCGGGCGCTGCGTAGGCGTTAAGGCCGCGACAAGGAGGGGCAACTCTCAGGATGCAAAGGGTAATGGGTCTGCAAATGCCTCTGGTTGCGGAGCCATCGCCGACGAGAAGCCCGCTCAGTTCACCACTGCCGCGGGTCCCGCGCCTGCACGGCGAAGACCGTTCCGTTCGGCGCGGCCGCGTAGATCCGGCCGTGCCGGGCGTCCGCCACCGGTGCGGGCAGGATCTCCAGGAAGCCGTTGTGCCGGTCGGCCGCCAGCCGCGCCTTGGTCTGTCCGAGCAGCGCCCCGTTACGGGCGTCCACGGCCAGCAGCCGCCCGTCCGCCGCGGTGAAGTACAGCCGGCCGCCGCTGATCACGGGCGCCGAGCCCCGGCTGACCGACGTCTCGGTGTCCCACGTCCGCTCGCCGAGGGCCTGTAGCAGGCCGCCCTCGGCCAGCACGTACACCGTCTCGCCGCTCACCACGGCCGCCACCGGCCCGTCGAGCGGTGCGCTGAGCTTCAGGCGGCGGGTGTGCGCGGTGCGCGGGTCGTAGCTGACGACCGCGGTGGTGGTGAACGGGTGCTGCGGGTCGGCGGCGGTGAAGTACAGGGTGCCGGAGGAGCCGGCGCCGGCGAAGGTGAGCGTGCCGGGCAGCCGCCGTGACCAGCGGATCGAGCCGTCCTTCGGGTCGAGGGCGGTGACCGGGGTGCTGGTGCCGTCGACGGCACCGACCGCGTAGGCGGTGCGGCCGTCGCCGGAGGCGCGCAGCGTGGCCGCGGTGACGTCGGGGAACCGCTTGTGCCAGCGCTGCCGGTGGGTGGTGCTGTCCAGCGCGGTGACCGTGCCGTCCCCGGCGGCGAGCAGGATGCGGTCACCGAGGACCGCCGCCCCGCCCTCGTAGCCGGACAGGTCCTGGCTCCAGCGGGTCGCGCCCTTCCCGCCGGCCGACGGGTCGAGCGCCTCCATCCGCCGGCCGTCGGGCGTCCAGACGTACAGCAGGCCGCCGGACAGCACCGGCGCGGTCGGCGGCGCATCGGTGAGGGGAACTGCCTTGCCGGTACGGAGCCATGCCTGGTGGCCGGTGCCGGCGTCGAGGCGGGCGGCCCGTACGCCGGACTGGGCGCAGTAGACGGCGTCCGCGCCGGCCGTGCAGAACGGCATCTCCGAGCGGTGGCCGTCGGGCCGTTTGACGAGCGCCGCGTGCCAGGGCCGGAAGCCGTCCGCGGCCTGCGGCGCATGGGTCTCCAGCGCGGAGTCGTCGCCCGACCCGCCGGACGACAGGGCCCGTACGCCGGCGAACGCCCCGGCCCCGACGGTCAGCAGCGCCACCGCGGCCCACACCGGCCAGCGGCGTGCCTTCTTCGGGGCGCCGGTGGCGTTATCCGCCCGGTCCGGGCCGGGCGCGGCGCCGTCCGGCGGGCCGGCCGTACGGGCGCGGACGTGGGTGGTCTCGGCGCGCGACGGGGCGGCCTCGGCGCGCGACGGGGCGTCCGCGGCGTGCGACAGGGCGGCCTCGGCGTGCGTCGGCCCGCGTTGTGACGGTATCCGCGCGCCGGGCACCGCACCCTTCGTCGGCAGCCGGTGCGGGGGCTGCGCGGGGAGGGGCGCGGGGAGGGGCGCGAGGTCGAGGTTCAGCTCGGTGTGCAGCTCGGTGTGGAGCAGGTCCATCAGCTCGCCCGGCGTCGGCCGGTCGGCCGGGTCCTTCGCCAGGCAGCCGCCGATCAGCGGCGCCAACTCGTCCGGCACCCCCGCCAGGTCCGCCTCGTCGTGC
This sequence comes from Streptomyces sp. NPDC048506, assembly GCF_040651315.1. Taxonomy (NCBI): domain Bacteria; kingdom Bacillati; phylum Actinomycetota; class Actinomycetes; order Kitasatosporales; family Streptomycetaceae; genus Streptomyces; species Streptomyces sp. NPDC048506. The sequence goes on along the minus strand of NZ_JBEZIX010000016.1, from coordinate 14,168 downwards.
ACCACCTGATACGCCACCAGGTAGGGGCTCTCCGAGTCGAACGGGCCGCTCCCGGTCGCCGCGTGCACCAGCACCGACCCCAGCGCGAACACATCCGCGGCCGGGCCCACCTCGCGGGGCCGTTGGAACTGTTCGGGCGCCATGAAGGGCGGCGTACCGATCAACTTGCCGGTCTCGGTGCGCATTTCACTGTCCGACGGCCGCGAGATACCGAAATCGATCACCTTGGGGCCGTCCGCGGCCAGCAGCACGTTTCCCGGCTTCAGATCGCGGTGCACGACCCCGGCGCGGTGGATGTCGCGCAGTGCCTCGGCGAGACCACAGGCCAGCCGGCGCACCTCGGCGGGCGGCAGCGGACCGTTCCGCTTCACATGGTCGGAAAGGGTCGGGCCGGGAATGTACAAGGTCGCCATCCAGGGCCGTTCGGCATCCGGATCGGCGTCCACGACGGGCGCAGTGAAGGCCCCGCTGACCCGCCGCGCGGCGGCCACCTCCTGCCGGAAACGCCCCCGGAACTCGGGGTCCTGGGCGAATTCGGCGTGGATGACCTTGACCGCGAGCTGGAGTCCGGAGGACGAGCGCGCCAAATGCACCACGCCCATACCGCCGGAGCCCAGCCGTGCCTCCAGGCGATATTGACCGGCGTACTCCGGACGCTCCGCTTCCGGGTCGGCCCCGGAACCACGCAGCGGCGGCATCGTTCCACCCCCGTGTCTACCCTGTGCAATTCGGTCGCAGGTGCGACGCGCGGAGCCTAGTCGATGACGCGTACGAGATGAACGAGGCTTGCTAGCGTGCGCGTTGCGCGTCCGAAAATACCCGTCGTCGCGGGCACGGAGGACAGCGCCGGAAGACGGCATCGAAGACGGCGCCGGAAGGTAGCGCCGGAAGACGGCACTGATAGGCAGCGCCGGAAGACGGCACCACGGCGCGGCAATCACCAACGGGGGAACACGGAATGACGACTCAGGACGAGCACGACTTCTTCGACCTTGACGCGATCGTCGGCAGCCTGGACGACGACGCGGACAAGGGCGCGGGCAAGAGCGCCGACGCGGGCGCCGGTGCGGGTGACGCAGCGGGCGCGGGCAACGTCGCGGGCGATGGCGCGGGCGCGGGCGATGGCGCGGCGGGTGGCACCGGCGGTGCGGCACCCGCCGTCATGGCGGCCGCCGCCCGCCGCTCCTTCCAGGTCGCACCGGGCCAGTCGGTCAAGGTCCGCCAGGGCCCCAGCACCAGCGCCCCGGTCGTCGGGAAGCTGGCGGGCGGCGCCTGGGTGCAGATCAACTGCCAGCGGCGCGGCCAGCGGGTGAGCGGCCCGTACGGCACCACCGACATCTGGGACAACATCGCGCCCGGCCAGTACGTCTCCGACGCCTACGTCCGCACCGGCAGCAGCGGACCGGTCGCGCCGAGCTGCACCAGCTGAGCGGGCGCCGGTGCCGGCGCCGGCACCGAACCGCGACGGCCGCCGCCGGGGAGGGCCCCTGGGAGGCCCCCGGGGATAATCGGTGCCATGAGCGATGAGCAGACGCCCTCCGGGGGCTCGGAGCGCGGCGGCCCCGAGCCGGAGGCGATCCGGTTCTTCGGGACCACCTGGGTCCACCACGACGGCGGCTACGCCCTGCGCCGGGCCGGCGTCGCGGTGGGCTCGCTGGCGCTCGCCGCGGCCGGCGCCGTCGTCCTGCGCTTCGCGTTCCAGGGCCTGGAGATCGCCGCCGTCGGCCCGTTCGTCGGCATCCTCGTCGTCGCCGGCTTCGCCATCTGTAGCGCCCTGGCCTTCCGCCGCACCTGGGACGGCTTCCTGCGCCGCCCCGACGCTTCCGCGCAGAGCGCCGCCGACCGGTCCGGCCAGAGCCTGATGCTGATCGGCTTCATCGGCTCGTTGCTCGCCTACTTCTGCCGCAGCCTGGTCGAGGCGCCCGGGGAGCGACTGCACCGCGCCGAGTACGCGGCGGCCCGGGAACGGTACGAGCGCCGCCGCGGGGCCCGCACCGGCAACCCGGCCGCCAAGACCACCAAGGCACCCAAGACCACCAAGACCACCAAGGCACCCAAGACCACCAAGGACGCCAAGGACGCCAAGGACGCCAAGGCTGCCAAGGCCGCCCAGAGGATTCCGACCACCCCGACCACCCCGACCACGAAGAAGCCCAGGAAGCGCCGTTGACGGACCGGGGCGCCACGGGAATGCGGCCGGCCACGGGAATGCGGCCCGCCCCACATGGGTTGTGGCCCCACAGGGGGCGCTCCGGACCCCTACGGGATCTGTTCGCCCGCACCCTAGGGGCGCCGCCCGTGCCGCTACCGCTGCCCCTTCCCCTCCGCCTCCCCTCCCTGCCCCACCCCTTACTTCCTCTTACTTCCTACTTCTTCCCGTACCGGGCCGCCATCGTGTGGAACACCTCCCGCGGTTCCCAGCGCTCCTCGTCGAGCATCGCCACCACGCCGTACGACGAGAGATCGGTGCCCTTGCGGGTGTCGAAGGCGGCGAAGGTGAACCAGAGCGCGGTGTCCACGCCCTCCTCCTCGAAGACGTCCAGCAGTTCGGTGAAGTAGCGGACCTGCTCGCCCTCGTCCGGCACCGACCCCTCCGGCACCTGCCAGGCCAGTCCGCCCCGGTCACCCGCACGCCGGTAGGCGCAGGTGCCGAACTCGGTCACCGCGACCGGCTTGCCGTGCGCGGCGTGTGCGCGCAGCTCGTCCCGGAACGTCGTGGCGTTGTACGCCGCCCGGTACGCGTCCACGCCGACCAGGTCGAACGGCCGCCAGTCGACGGCCTCCCACGGCCCCGAGGCGTAGCTGATCCGGCCGCCGAAGCGTGCCCGTACCAGTTCGGCGACCTCGGCGAGGAATCCGTTGACCTGCTCCTGCACCGGCCCCAGCGACTCCCACCACGCCCGGTCCGCGGTCGTCATGGCCTGGATGCGGTCGTGGTACGTGTCGCCCGGTATGAAGCCCGTGCAGAACAGGCTGATCTCGCAGCCGGCGACGAAGACCACCTCGCCCCCGCCCGCCCGTACGGCCTCGGCGCGCTCCGCACAGTCGGCGAAGAACGGCCGCAGCTCCTCGGGCGTGAGGTCCACCGGGAACGGCGCGAACCACACCTCCAGCCCGGCCTCGGCGGCGCACCGCGCGGCGACGCTCAGCCGCTCCGGATCGCCGCCCGAGATCCGTACCACCTGGCAGTGCAGCTCATCGGCGATCACCGCCATATCGCGCCGTACCGCTTCCGCATCGAAGCTCTTGCGCGAGAGCTCCTCCGCGGGAAGGAAGCCGGTGTCGTAGTTGATTCCCCGTGCGCGCATCTCGCCCCTCACTGCCCTTTCCGGTCTGCTCGTTCTGGCTGATCTGGCTGATCTCGCTGTTCTGGGTGCTCCAACCGATCTGGCTGGTCAGGTCGATTGGCCCTGCTGGCCCTGCTGGTACGGCCGGTCCTCGGCCCCCTTCGGCCCGCGGGTCGTGGCCGGCCGGTCGACCCGGCCGAGCCCGCGCTCCAGCAGGTCGAAGGCGAGCTCGACGTCCTCGCTCAGCTGCCGACGGGCGTCGTCCAACGAGGCGCCGCCCGCGAGCCGTTGGAAGAAACCCTCCTGGAGGGTGACCAGCGAGGCGTTGATCTGGGCCGCCATCAGGACGGCGGTCGGTCCGTCCTGTTCGGCGGCCAGCACCTCCGCCAGCTTCTGCCGCTGCTGGTACAGCAGGGCGTTGGTGGCGCTGGTCAGGGCCGGGCTGTCGAAGATCACCCGGACCCGGGACACCAGGACCTCCGGGTCGACCCCGGTCATGGGGCGGGCCGCGAAGTTACGGAAGTGCTCCCGGAGCGCCTCCAGCGCGGCCTGCCCGGCCGGCCGCCCGGCGACGATCCCCGCCAGGTTGTCGTCCCCCACGCCCTGTAGCGCAAGCGACTCCTTGGTCGGGAAGTACGCGAACAGCGTCGCCTTGGCCACCTCGGCGGCGTCCGCGATCTCGCTGACCGTCACCGCCTCGAAGCCGCGCTCGGCGAACAGTCGCCAGGCCGCCGCCGCGATCCGCTGCCTCGTCCGTTCCTTCTTCCGCTCCCGCAACCCGGTCATGGGAACACTATAGCCATACCGGGTACAAAATTGAACCCGGTATGGATTTTGCGCCGGCCGCGTCGGGAGCGGACCCGTGCTGTCACACTCCGTCCGGCCGCATCGTCCTCAGGGGGAGGGCGCATGGCCCTCGCAGACGGCACAGACAGCAGAAGTAGCAGGACAGCACAGACAGCACAGACAGCGCCGACGACAGAGATAGCAAGACAGCAAGACAGCAGAACAGCAGAACAGCAGGACAGCAGGACAGCAGGACAGCGCGGACAAAGGAGCGGGCGAGTGACGGACACGGGGAGCGCGGCGGCCGGCGACCGCCTTGCGCAGTTCGAGGAGCAGCGTGGCCGGCTGTGGGCCATCGCGTACCGGATCATGGGCACCGTCGCCGATGCCGACGACGCCGTGCAGGAGACCTGGCTGCGCTGGCAGGCGCTGCCCGACGAGTCGACGGTGGCCAGCCCGCGCGGCTACCTCACCACGGTCGTCAGTCGGATCTGCTACGACCTGCTGGGCTCGGCCCGCGCCCGGCGCGAGACCTACATCGGACCGTGGCTGCCGGAACCGCTGCTCACCGCTACCGGCGGCACCGGCGGCACCGGCGGCGCAGCGGCCGGCAGCCCCGGCCCCGGTCCCGGCCCCGGTTTCGGCCCCGTCCCAGGTCCCGACCCCGAGGACCGGGTCACGCTCGACGAATCGGTGGGGATGGCGCTGCTCAGCGTCCTGGAGCGGCTCACCCCGGCCGAGCGCACCGCCTTCATCCTGCACGACGTCTTCGCGGTGCCCTTCCCGGAGATCGCCGAGGCGGTGGGCCGGACCTCGGACTCCGTACGGCAGTTGGCGTCCCGGGCCCGCAAGCGGGTGCGCGCCGAGGCGCCGCGCCGCACCGTCGACCGGGCGGAACACAGCCGTGCCGTCGAGGCCTTCCTCTCCGCCGTCATGGGGGGCGATCTCGATGCGCTGCTGGCCGTCCTCGACCCCGAGGTCGTCTGGCGTTCGGACGGCGGCGGCAAGGTGAGCGCGGCCCGCCGTCCGGTGCTGGGCCGCGAGAAGGTCGCCCGCTTTGTGCAGGGGTTGGTCACCCGGGGCGCCGAGCGGAGTGAGCTCCGGGGCGCCATGGTGGACGTCAACGGCACCCCCGGTCTGATCCTCGCCGATGTGGCGGGTCAGCAGGCCGGGGTGCTTGCCTTCAGCGTGCACCAGGGGCGGATCACCCAGGTCGATGCCGTCATCAACCCCGACAAGCTGGGCCATCTCGACCTCGACCGATACTGACCCGGGCCGGATTCCGGGGCGCGCGGCGGGCCGGCCGGTGTTCCGTCCATCAGCAGCCCGTCACCCAGTAGCCCGTCTATCACTAGCCCGTCACCCAGCAGGCCGTCGGCCAGCAGCCCGTCACCCAGCAGGCCGTCGGCCAGCAGCCCGTCACCCAGCAGCCCGTCGGCCAGTAGCCCGTCACCGTCAGTACTCCCAGTCCGGCTTCCCCTTGCCGTAGAGCCAGTCGTCGAACAGGTCGGTCAGGTCCACGTCCGTCCGCGCCTGGCAGAAGGCGATGAATTCCTGCGAATCGGCGTTGGAGTGGCGGTACTTGGCGGGCCACTCCTTCAGGATCCGGAAGAAGGCCTTGTCGCCGACGGCCTTCCGCAGCTGCTGGAGTACCATCGCGCCCCGCTCGTAGACGGGCGTCCCGGTCACGTTCTCCGCCTTGGCCGGGTCGCCCGGCGGGAACGCCCAGCGCTCCTTGGCGTCCTCGGCCTCGCTCTCGTCCTCGGCCTCGTCGCGCTTGCTGTCCGCTTCGTCCTTTTCGTCCTTGTAGAGCGCGTCGAACTGCTGCTGCGGCGTCTTCCCGCCCTCGTGCTCCTCCCACAGCCACTCGGCGTACGTAGCGAAGCCCTCGCTGAGCCAGGTGTCCTTCCAGGTCTTCGGCGTCACCGAGTCGCCGAACCACTGGTGGGCCATCTCGTGCACCACGGTCACGGTGTCCGGCGCCCCGGCGTAGACCGGCTTGGTCTGGGACTCCAGGGCCAACCAGTCGATCCGCGGCGGGGTGTGGTCGACGATCGCGCCCGCCGAGGAGAACGGGTACTTCCCGAACAGCCCGCTCTCCCACGTGATGATCTCCGGCAGCCGCTCCAACGGCTTCTTGCTCGCCTTGGCCTCCGCCGGGTCCACGGCGACGTACAGCGGCAGCCCGTCGGGCGTACGGGACGTCTGGACGTCGAACTTCCCGATGGTGGCGGTGGCGAGGTACGTGGCCATCGGCTGTGGGTTGTGCCACTCGAAGGTCGTCTTCCCGCCGGAGACCTTCTGCGACCGCAACTCGCCGTTGGCAACGGCGGTGTAGCGCCGCGGCACGGTGATCGTGAAGTCGTAGGTGGCCTTGTCGTCGGGGTGGTTGTTGCCGGGGAACCACGTCATGGACCCCGCGGGCTCGCCCGACACGAACGCCCCGTCGGGCGTCGTGACCCAGCCCTCCGTGGAGCCGTCGGCATCCGTCATCTCCTCCGGCGTGCCGCCGTAGTCGACGGTCGTGCGGAACTCGGCGCCCTTCCGGATCCCGTCGGCCGGCCGCACGGTCAGCTTGTGTCCCTTGCGGGAGAAGTCGGCGTCCTGGCCGTCGACCCGTACGGCGGAGACCCGCAGCCCCTGGAGGTCCAGCTTGAAGGAGCTCAGGTCCTGCTTCGCCCGGGCGGTGATCTCGGCGGTGGCCGTCAGCTGCTTGTGCCGTACGTCGTAGTCGAGGTCGAGTCCGTAGTGCCGTACCTCGAAGCCGCCGTTGCCGAGCGCCGGGAAGAGCGGGTCGCCCAGCCCGCCGCTGCCCGCTGCCCCGCCGGCGCTCATGCTGCTGCCCGTGCAGGAGGACAGCAGCAGAGCGACGGACAGGGCGGCGGTCGCACCGCAGCGACGAAGCGGCCGGCGGTTCACAGCACTCCTCGGGTCGGTGGTCATGAGCTCACGACCCTACGGTCCTTTCCGCCGCAATGCCCCTCCGTTACCGATTACGGCGCACAGGAGCGCGCTGATCAGTGAGCACCCCGTCAGTGAGTGCCCCGTCAGGGAGCACCCCGTCAGGGAGCACCCCGTCAGTGAGCAACCCACCCAAGGGAGCACCCATCAGCAGGAGCACCGATCAAGGCGTGACAGACGACGCCTCCTGGCACGCCGTCCCGTCCGGACCGCGGCGCTGCTCCTCCCAGTTGCCGAGCGCGGCCGCACAGGCGTGGTCGAGGTGCCGCAGACCGGACAGGTCCAGCTCGACCTCCCGGTCCGTGGGCAGCGCCTCCAACTGGTCGAGCAGCTTCGGCAGCCGCAGGAACGTCGCATTGCCCACGGCCCGTACGCGCACCACACCGGTGCCCTCCAGGCCCTCGACCTCCAGGTGGACGTGCGAGGTCTCCCACGCCGACTTGGCGACCGCCATCAACAGCCCCAGCAGCACGCCCTCGAACATGTTGGTGGCCACGATCGCGATCGCCGTCGTCGCCAGCACCACCGCCTCGCCCCGGTGCTCCCGCCACAGCGGGCGCCACTCCTTCACCGGCAGCAACTTGCCGCCCGCATGCACCAGGACACCGGCCAGCGCCGAGATCGGCACCACACCCAGCGCCGCCGGGAACATCGCCGCGAAGACCAGCAGCCACACACCGTGCAGCACCCGCGAGGCCTTCGTCCGGGCCCCGGCGTGCACGTTGGTGGCGCTGCGGACGATCACCGCGGTCATCGGCAGCGCGCCGAGCACGCCGCACACCGCGTTGCCGGCGCCCTGCGCCATCAGCTCCTTGTCGTAGTCGGTCCGCGGCCCGTCGTGCAGCCGGTCCACCGCGGCCGCGCTGAACAGCGACTCCGCCGACGCGATCAGGGCGAAGGCGAGCACGGTGCCCAGCGCCCCGACCACCGCGCCGGCCTCCGTCAGCCGCGCGAAGTCGTCGCCGCCCGGCGGCTGCACCACGTCCAGCAGGCCCTCCACTTCGACCCGGGCCACCGGCAGATCCAGCACGCCCACCACAGCGGTCGCCAGCGCCACCGCCACCAGCGGCGCCGGCAGCACCCGGGGCGCCTGCCGCGCCACCCGCGCCAGCGGCTTCGGGAGCACCGGCGCCACCTGCGGCAGCCGCGGCCAGAGCACCAGCAGGGCGATGGTCGACGCGCCGATCGCCAGCGCCACCAGCGCGTTGTCCGAACCGATGGTGTCCACCCAGAGTTCGGGCAGCCCGCCCAGCTTCGCCGGCCCGCTGCCCGGCGCCTCGGCGCCCACCAGCGCGTACAACTGCCCGGCGATCAGCACCAAGCCGATGCCGGCGAGCATCCCCTGGACGACGGCGACGGAGATCGCCCGGAACCAGCGGCCCAGCCGCAGCGCCCCCATGGCCAGTTGCAGCACCCCGGCGGCCAGCACCAGCGCGCCCAGTGCACCGAGCCCGAATTCCTCCACCGCCTCGTAGACCAGCACGGTCAGCCCGGCGGCCGGCCCGCTGACCTGAAGGCTGCTGCCCGGCAACAGCCCGGTGAGCAGCCCGCCGACGATCCCGGTGACCAGCCCCAGCTCGGCCGGCACCCCGGACGCGACGGCCACTCCGACGCACAGCGGGACGGCGACGAGGAACACGACGAGGGACGCGGTGAAGTCGGCGCGCCAGCGCGCCGGGGAACCCGGCGAGGGCCGGAACGGCGAGGGGGACCGGGGCGGCTCGGCGGACCGGGCGGCTATGGACGGCTGGGACGGGCGTCGGCGGGCAGAACGGAACGTGCGCATGAGCATGCCTCCAGCGAGTCGGTTACGGCGGCGCACACCCGGGCGGCCCGGGTGCCGGTACCGGCACAGGTGCGGGCACGGGCACAGGTGCGGGCACGGGCACGGGTGCGCGTACGGGCACGGGTGCGCGTGCGAGCACAGGTACGCGTGCGGGCACGAGCAGCGGACCCACCGCGCCGCGGGTGGCCCGCGTGCGCAGGCCACCGCGCAGCGCCGTGCGGCGCGCGCCATGAAGGGTGAGGAGCGGTGACGGCTGGATCCGTCGGATGCGCGGGCCGGGGGAGGCCCTGGGGCAGCTCTCAGCTCTCAGCAGCGGAAGACGAGGTGGTGGACCGGCAGTTCGCCTGATCTCGACAGCGGCACGGCCTGACGCCCGGTCAGCGCGGCGTTGATGCCCGCCGGGCCGGCCTCGGTCCGTACCCGCTGCGCCGTCGACACGGGTGTGCCGGACGGGGTGGGTACGGCGACGGTGGCGGTCGAACGCCCGCTGCGCCGCGGCTGACAGCGGTCGGTGGCCTTCTCGGGATGCTCGGCGGCGTCCGAGGCCGTCGGGGCGGTGTCCGGGGAACCGGCACCGGCGGTGCCGCTCCTGGCCGGCGCGGCGGCCGCGCGCTCTCCGTAGGCGCCATTGGCGACGAGCGGCAGGGCCAACACGACGGCCACGACGATCAACAGGAGCCGGCCGAGGCGGCCGACCCGGATCTTCGCCATCGTCGCCCCTTCCGGCGCGCTGGACAGGTCACTCCATTGTGTCGAGCCGGAAGCGCCGGACCGCAACTCGGTATGTAACCGCCCTGTAAACGTGGGGTTATCCGACAGGAAGGGAGGATTCCGTTCGCGCCGGCGCCCGCCAGCGCGCAATTCGCCCCTCCACGCGCCGCCCTGCGCACCACAGCCTCCCGCCCTGCGCACCACAGCCTCCCGTACTGCACGCCACTACCTCCCGCACCACGCACCACTGCCGCCCGCACGGCGCCCCGTACTTCCCGCCACGGCACCCCTACGGCACCCGTACTGCCCGCCCCCGCCCCCGCACCCGTACTGCCGGCCACAGCACCCTTACGGCACCCGTACGCCGCCCCCCACTCCCCACGGCCCGACTCTTGACGACCCCGCCCACCCGGCGCACTATTCATCGCATGATGAATTCTGGTGGTGACGACCCCGCAACACCCCCCGCAACACCCCCCGCCACCCCGGCACCGCCGGCCACCACGCCCGCCGTCCGGGCCCGCGCCCTCACCGTCGAACGCGGCGGCCGCACCGTCCTCGACGCCCTCACCTTCGACGTGCCCCGCGGCCGGATCACCGGCCTCCTCGGCCCCTCCGGCTGCGGCAAATCCACCCTGATGCGCGCCATCGTCGGCACCCAAGCCAAGGTCACCGGCGCCCTCGACGTCCTCGGCCACCCCGCCGGCGACCCCCGGCTCCGCCCCCGCATCGGATACGTCACCCAGGAGCCGTCCGTATACGACGACCTCACGGTCCGCCAGAACCTCGACTACTTCGCCGCCGTCCTGCACCCCGGCCGCGCCGTCCGCGGCCACCGCCGGGAGAGCGTCACCCGCGCCATCGAGGACGTCGACCTCACCACCCACGCCGACGCCCTCGCCGGCAACCTCTCCGGCGGCCAGCGCAGCCGGGTCTCCCTCGCCGTGGCCCTCCTCGGCGCCCCCGAACTGCTCGTCCTCGACGAACCCACCGTCGGCCTGGACCCCGTCCTCCGCCGCGACCTGTGGCACCTCTTCCACACCCTCGCCGCCGAGCGGAACACCACCCTCCTCGTCTCCTCACACGTCATGGACGAGGCCGAACGCTGCCACCGCCTGCTCCTGATGCGCGCCGGCCGCATCCTCGCCGGGGACACCCCCGACGCCCTCCGCGACCGCACCGGCGCCCCCACCGTCGAGGCCGCCTTCCTCCACCTCGTGGACGAGGCCGCGGCAGCCACCGCCCCACCACCAGGAACCACCCCCAAGGAGCCGGCCCGATGAGCACCGCACCGCACACCCCCAAGGCGCCTCCGCTCTCCCCGTCCCGCACCCTGGCCACCGCCGCCCGGGTGCTGCGCCAACTGCGCCACGACCGCCGCACCATCGCGCTGATGCTCGTCGTGCCGTGCGTGATGATCGCCCTGCTCCGCTACGTCTTCGACGCCCGCCCGGAGACCTTCGACGGCATCGGCGCCTCCCTCCTCGGCATCTTCCCGATGATCACGATGTTCCTGGTGACCTCCATCGCCACCCTCCGCGAACGGACCTCCGGAACCCTGGAGCGCCTGCTCGCCATGCCCCTCGGCAAAGCCGACCTGATCGGTGGCTACGCCCTCGCCTTCGGGCTGGTGGCGATCGTCCAGTCGGCCCTGGCCACGGCGCTCTCCATCTGGGTCCTCGGCCTCGACGTCACCGGCTCCCCCTGGCTGCTCCTGCTCGTCGCCGTCCTGGACGCCCTCCTCGGCACCGCCCTCGGCCTCTTCGTCTCGGCCTTCGCCGCCTCCGAGTTCCAGGCCGTCCAGTTCATGCCCGCCGTGCTGATGCCCCAGCTCCTGCTCTGCGGCCTCTTCACCCCCCGCGCCACCATGCAGCCGGCCCTGGAGGCGCTCTCCGACGTCCTCCCCATGTCCTACGCCGTGGACGGCATGACCGAGGTCCTCCACCACGCCCACGCCACCACCGACTTCGCCCGCGACACGCTCATCGTCACGGCCAGCGCCCTCCTGGTCCTGGCTCTGGGCGCAGCCACCCTCCGCCGCCGCACCCCCTGAGCACCCCCTAAGGGGTGTCCCACCGGCCCACCCACTGGACAGCACCCACCCCGGCCACCCCCGCGGTGCGAGGATGGCGCCAACGGCACAGCGCAGCGGAAAGGCACACCGGCACCATGACCCAGAAGGTCGCAGTCCTCGGCACCGGAAAAATCGGCGAAGCCCTCCTCAGCGGCATGATCCGCGGCGGCTGGGCCCCTTCCGACCTCCTCGTCACTGCCCGCCGCCAGGAACGCGCCGAGCAGCTCCAGGCCCGCTACGGCGTCGAAGTCGTCAGCAACGCCGAGGCCGCCAAGTCCGCCGACACCCTCATCCTCACCGTCAAGCCCCAGGACATGGGCGCCCTCCTGCGGGAACTCGCCCCGCACGTGCCCGCCGACCGCCTGGTCATCAGCGGCGCCGCCGGCATCCCCACCTCCTACTTCGAGGAGCGCCTGGCCGCAGGCACCCCCGTCGTCCGGGTCATGACGAACACCCCCGCCCTCGTCGACGAGGCCATGTCCGTCATCTCCGCGGGCAGCCACGCCACCGCCGCCCACCTCACCCTCGCGGAGGAGATCTTCTCCACCGTCGGCAAGACCCTCCGGGTCCCGGAGAGCCAGCAGGACGCCGCCACCGCCCTATCCGGCTCCGGCCCGGCGTACTTCTACTTCCTCGTCGAGGCCATGACCGATGCCGGCATCCTCCTCGGCCTGCCGCGCGACAAGGCCCACGACCTGATCGTCCAGGCCGCCATCGGCGCCGCCGTGATGCTCCGCGACAGCGGCGAACACCCCGTCAAACTCCGGGAGAACGTCACCTCCCCGGCAGGCACCACCATCAACGCCATCCGCGAACTCGAAAACCACGGTGTCCGCGCCGCCCTCATCGCCGCGCTGGAAGCCGCCCGCGACCGCAGCCGCGAACTGGCCACCGGCAACGGCTGACCGCACCCCGCGGCGGGGCAGCCGGCCCCCGGACCGGCTGCCCCGGGGGAGACACGCCTCAGGCCAGCAACCCCATCGCCCGATAGGCCGCATCCACCCGCGGCCTGGCGATCGCCCGGGCCCGCTCCGCCCCGGCCCGCAACACCGCGTCCACCGCCGACGGATCCGCCGCCAGCTCCGCATGCCGGCTCCGCACCGGCCGCAGCATCTCCACCACCGCCTCCGCGGTGTCCTTCTTCAGCGCCCCGTACGAGGAGTACCCCTCGGCCAGCCGCTCCGGATCCCCGTCCGTGCAGGCGGCCAGCACATCCAGGAGATTGGCCACCCCCGGCCGCTCCGCCCGGTCGTAGACCACCTCGCTCCCGCCGTCGGTGACCGCCCGCATCACCTTCTTGCGGACTACCTCCGGCTCGTCGAGCAAATACACCACCCCCGCCGTCCTGGCGTGCGACTTGCCCATCTTGGACGTCGGCTCCTGTAGATCCATCACCCGCGCCGCCACCGCCGGATGCGTCGCCTTGGGCACGACGAACGTCGCCCCGTACCGCTGGTTGAACCGCACCGCCAGATCCCGCGTCAGCTCCACATGCTGCGCCTGGTCCTCCCCGACCGGCACCTCCTGCGCCCCGTACGCCAGGATGTCCGCCGCCATCAGCGCCGGATAGGTCAGCAGCGACAGCCGCACACTCCCGCCCCGCGCCTGCTCCCGCGCGGCCTTCTCCTTGTACTGGATCATGCGCCGCATCTCCCCGTCGGAGGCCGTGCACTCCATCAGATACGACAGCCGCACATGCTCATCGACCCGGCTCTGCGCGAACACCGTGCACAGCTCCGGATCCAGCCCCGCGGCCAGCAGCAACGTCGCGGCCTGCCGACTCAGCCGCCGCAACCGCGCCGGATCGTGCTCAACGGTCAGCGCATGCAGATCCACCACGCAGAACAACGCCTCCGCACGGTGCTGGTCCACCTCGACCCACCGCCGCATCGCACCGAGGTAGTTCCCCAGCGTCAGATGCCCCGTGGGCTGCACCCCGCTGAAGATCCGAGTACGCGCCGTTGCAGTCGTCGCCATCGCCATCTCGCCCGTCCTTCTCTCCCGCACTCCGCTGAGTACGCGTCGAGACCGTCGACTTCGCCGGCCGGCTACGAGAGGGGGAAACGCGAACGGCCGCCGAAGCGGCGGCCGTGGTCATGCATGCGCTGTGGTTCGGCCGCCGTCAGGCGAGCCACCACTGCTGTACGAGCGCATGCGTAGTCATGCCGCAAAAGTACACCGCAAACCCGGGCCCGGCGCGGGTTTGAACAACCCCACGCCCTCGTGTAGTGTCCTCCGAGTTGCCACGGAGCCGACCGGCCCCAGACAACCATCTCGCCGCTTCGCGGCACACCACTACTGCACGGCCCCTCACCGGGAACAATTTCGGCATGCCGAAATTCGACCGTGGCGCGATTATGCGTCGACGAGGAATTCCGCTAAAGTAGTGATCACACCGAAAGGTGCGAACAAACCCCCTCCGACGGGGATTCGGAAACGAATTCGGACCGGCAACGGAACGAACAAGATCTGATAGAGTCGGAAAGGCCGAAAAGCGAAAGCGAACCGGCCACTCCCGCTCCAACAGGGAGTCAGAGACGGAAACGGATCTGGTAAGGTTGGA